>CAZRHL010000018.1:0-19132 GCA_964600005.1 uncultured Demequinaceae bacterium | reverse complement strand
GGTTGTCGCGACCGTTCATCGGGTTGGCACCGGGAGCGAAGGGCTCTCCTGCGCGGCGGCCGTCGGGCGTGTTTCCCGTGGCCTTGCCGTACACCACGTTGGACGTGATGGTGAGGACCGACTGCGTGTGCTTCGCGCCGCGGTAGGTCGGCTGCTTGCGGATCTTGCCCATCATGCGGGTGACAAGGTCGCGAGCGATGTCGTCGGCGCGATCGTCGTCGTTTCCGTAAGTGGGGAACTCGCCCTCCACCTCGTAGTCGACAACAAGGCCGGTCTCATCGCGCACGGGACGCACCGTCGCGTACTTGATGGCGGACAGCGAGTCCGTGGCGACAGAGAGGCCAGCGATACCGCACGCCATGGTGCGCAGGATCGTGCGGTCGTGCAGTGCCATCTCAAGACGCTCGTACGCGTACTTGTCGTGCATGTAGTGGATGACGTTGAGCGCGTCCACGTAGGTCTCGGCCAGCCAGTCGAGGAAGTGGTCGAACTTCTCCATCACGTCGTCATAGTCGAGCACGTCGCCCTGGACCGGAGCGGTCAGGGGGGAGACCTGCTTGCCCGTCACCTCATCGCGGCCGCCGTTGATGGCGTAGAGGAGGCCCTTGGCGAGGTTGACGCGAGCGCCGAAGAACTGCATCTGCTTGCCGACTTCCATGCCGGACACGCAGCAGGCGATCGCAGCGTCGTCACCGCACTGCTCGCGCAGGAGCTCGTCGGACTCGTACTGCACGGCCGAGGTGTCGATCGAGACCTTGGCGCAGAACTCCTTGAAGCCCTTGGGGAGCTGCTCGGACCACAGCACGGTCATGTTCGGCTCAGGCGCGGGACCCAAGTTGTACAGGGTCTGCAGGTAGCGGAACGAGGTGCGGGTGACGAGCGGGCGCCCGTCCACACCCATGCCGCCGATCGACTCGGTCACCCACGTGGGGTCACCCGAGAACAGGGCGTCGTACTCGGGGGTGCGGAGGAAGCGCACGATGCGCAGCTTGATGACGAAGTCGTCGATCAGCTCTTGTGCCTCAACCTCGGTGAGGGCACCCTCTTCAAGGTCGCGCTGGATGTAGATGTCGAGGAAGGTCGACGTGCGACCAAGCGACATCGCGGCACCGTTCTGCTCCTTCACCGCACCGAGGTAGGCGAAGTACAGCCACTGAACGGCCTCACGGGCGTTGCGGGCAGGGCGCGAGATGTCAAAGCCGTAAGAGGCCGCCATCTGCTTGAGCTCCTGCAGAGCGCGGATCTGCTCCGAGTTCTCTTCGCGATCGCGAATGATGTCCTCGGTGGAGCGCTCCATGTCGAGTTCCATGCGCTCGCGCTTCTTCGCCTCGATGAGGGCGTCGACGCCGTAGAGGGCCACGCGGCGGTAGTCACCGATGATGCGGCCACGGCCGTACGCGTCGGGAAGGCCGGTGATGATGTGCGAGGAGCGAGCGGCACGCACGTTGGGCGGGTACGCGTCAAAGACGCCGTTGTTGTGGGTCTTGCGGTACTGCGTGAAGATCTTCTCGAGGTCCGGGTCAACGGGGTAGCCGTAGGTCTCGAGCGCCTTGGTCACCATGCGCCAGCCGCCAAACGGCATGATCGCGCGCTTGAGCGGCGCGTCGGTCTGGAGGCCGACGATGAGGTTGTCTTCCTCGCAGATGTAACCGGGAGCGTGCGCGGTGATGCTGGCGGGCGTCGCCCAGTCGACGTCGTAGACGCCCTTGGCGCGCTCCTCCGGGAACATGCTGAGGATCTTTTCCCACACGGCGGTAGTGCGCTCTGTGGGGCCGGCGAGGAAGGAATCGTCGCCTTCGTAGGGCGTGTACGCAGCCTGGATAAAACCGCGCACGTCGATCGAGTCGGTCCACTTGCCAGCGGGGAACGAACGCCACGCGTCGTCCTGCTTGACGTCTACAAGGGGGCTACTGAGGGGTTCAGCGATAGACATGGGGTGGGGAACCTTCCTACATGGGGTAAGCGCTGTAGCGCATACCAAGACCATAGGCGTCTGGCACCACGAATTCGTGGGACCAAGGACCTTCTGGTCCCGGGTCAGGCCCCTCAATGCCACACGTGATCGCCCCACCCGTTGGGCGAAATGAACAGCTTCGCCATACAGTGTGAACCATGTCCCGGCCGAGCTTCAGTACGGCGCGCCCATATGGAGCGTTTATGACCCAGAAAACACGCAACGGCCAGGTAGCAGCCCTAGTGGCCCTGTCTGCGGCCCTCCTCACCGCCTGTTCTGGCGGCGGCGGAGATGACGACGCTTCAGCGTCCGCCGGTCCAACTGGAGGCGCGCCAACCGAGCCCGTCACCATCTCGATGGCGGTGTGGGGCGGCTTCGGATTGGACGAGCTCGTCGACACCTACGAGGCGGCCAATCCCGGCGTCACCATCGACCTGCAGACAGGCGACTACAACCCGCTCCATGTTGAGCTGCAGTCGGAGCTTGTCTCCGGCAAGGGAGCGCCGACCATCGCCGCGATCGGTGAGGACTACATCGCACAGTTCGTGTCCCAGCCCGACGCCTTTGTCGACCTCAGATCCTTGGGCGCAGGCGATAGCGAGGACGAGTACCTGCCGTGGGCGTGGGCGCGTGGCTCGAACGGTGACAAGCAGGTCGGCCTGCCTGGCAACGTCGCAGGTCTTGGCCTGTGCTACCGCGCTGACCTGCTTGAGGCTGCAGGGCTGCCTGCCGATCGCACCGAGCTCGCGGCGCTCATGGGCGACTCATGGGATGGCTTCATCAACGTGGGCACGCAGTACACCGCGGCGACAGGCAAGCCCTTTGTCGACTCCGCCACCCCGCTGCTGCGCGCTGTACGCCAGCAGGACGGCACGTCGTACTACAACGCCGCTGGCGAGCTGAACCTGGAGCCGATCAAGCCCGCTTTCGACACCGCGATCAACGTGGTGGATGCAAAGATCTCGGCCGGCATGGTCCCGTTCAGCGACGAGTGGGACAAGGCCCTGAGCCGTCAAGACTTTGCCGCCACGCTGTGCCCGATGTGGGGCATCGGCTACATCCAGGCGAACCTCTCCGGCGTGGAGACCGCGGCCGTGTGGGATGTCGCGGAACTGCCCGGGCCCGGTGGTTCGTGGGGCGGCACGTATTACGCCATCACGGCGTCGGCGACCACTGCCGAACGTCAAGCGGCGTGGGCGTTCCTCAGCTGGCTTGAGCAGTCCGATCAGCAGATGGCGTTGTTCCTTGCCACGGGCAACCTGCCCGCAAAGCCTGCGCTCTATGAAGAGGACAGCATCACGGAGTACACGAACGCGTTCTTCAATGGTGCGCCCGTAGGTCAGCTGCTTGCGAAGTCTGCGGCGGACCTCACGTCTCAGCAGAACTACGCCGCCAACAACGGCACCATTGAGGCGACGCTGCAGCAAGTGCTCGACGAGGTGCAGGCCGGGCGGATCTCCGCCACGGACGCCTGGCAGGTGGCGCTTGATGCGGCCGCGATGGCCAACGGCCAGCCCGTGCCGAGTGACGCTGAGGGTGATTCCTAGCGCACGCTAGAAAGCGCGTGACTGACCCGTTGCGGTCAGGGTGATGCCGTCGGCGAAGGGCATAAGGGCCTCGAGACCGAAGAGCGGATACACGACCATCTCAACCGTTACGGTGGCACTGCCGTCGTCCG
Organism: uncultured Demequinaceae bacterium; assembly: GCA_964600005.1. Taxonomy (GTDB): domain Bacteria; phylum Actinomycetota; class Actinomycetes; order Actinomycetales; family Demequinaceae; genus Demequina. The sequence continues at coordinate 15,500 of CAZRHL010000018.1, read as the reverse complement.
CCGTGCTGACGTCGACGAGGTGAACGCCTTCAAGAGAACCAGTGCCGCGCGTTCCGACGTGGCGAATCACCGCTTCCCTCATCCGCTCGTCGGCAAGTTCCGGGGCCTCGCCAGGATGTCCCGCGAAATACGCAGGCGCGTTCATCGCGTCAGCCGCATCGACAGCGAGTTCGTCAGCGAGGTGAACAAGGCGCATCCGTGCCACATGAACGGCGGTCGCCGACGCAACGACGAACAGCACCATGAGCGCGAGCACCGTGAAGCCGAGCGTGAGGATGCCGATTGTGCCGTCGTCATCCGTCTTTCTCAACCAGCGCGCCACGGGTCTCATTGGTCCCTCACCACTGAATCAACCGGGGCACGCGACTCAGCCTCGACCGTCACCTCCAATGGGAAGGCGCCACCGAACGCGCCCGCCATGCCGGGCAGAGGAACCTCGACACGCACGCGTGCCGAAATGTTGCTGCCCGGATCAAGGCATTGAGCATCACACGCAAGCTCAACTGTCGCGTCGCTCAACTCGAAACCGAAGTTGTCGAGCGCTGTTGCGGCAACCGCGTTTGCCCGGCCGGTCGCCACCGACATCGCGTGGGCGCGCGAGGATCCCGATTCATACTCGGCCACGCCGTCGACCACGGCCGCCCGAGCCGCTGCCGCCGCGGCTGACTCAGCCGCAAATGCCCCCGCCTGAATCTGAGAGAAGCTGAGCACAAGATAGACGAGCGGAATGAGGAGCAGCAGCGACAAGGCAACGAACTCGACCGTCGCCGAGCCTTCGTCTTCGCGAGTCGCCCATCGAATCACCTCCCGCGCCGAACGACGAGCCTCGCTATCCACGATGAACCTCCTCCACCGCATGTGCGGTGACCGTCATTGACCCGGCACCCCACAAGCCGAGGACTGGCACGGGAGCGGTCACTTCGATCTGCGCACTCACCCGCCCATCGACAAGCACCTCGCGCGCTGTCACGTCGCGTGGGATGTCACCAAGCGATGCAGAGATGAGCCAGTCAGTGCGCTCGGCCCCGTCCACAAGATCGCGGTCGTGGCGTGCGGCGGTATGTGCACCCTCTGCGGCACACGACATGAGCATGTTCCGCACATGCAGTGTGAGGACAAGTTGGACGATCCCCGCTGCGATAGCAATGACGAGAATCGACACCAAGACGAACTCGACGACGACGCTGCCTTCATCGTCGCGAGTCTCAGCCGCCGGTGACGCTCTCAATGGCCGACGAGAAGAGATCGTTGAGAGCTGGCCCAGCGATGGCCCACAGCCCCGCTACCAGTCCCGCCGTCATGAGGGTGATGAGCACCCAGCCGGGCACGTCTCCCCGATCCTCTGCCGACTCCACATGCGCCTTCACTGCGCACTTCTTCATGCGTTCTCTCCCCTCGGGCTCCGTCAGAAGCCCAGTTGAATGGTGGCCACGCCGGGAAATACAGCGAAGATCACCGTGATGGGCAGGATGATGAAGATCACCGGGACCATCATGGCGATCTCCTTCTTTCCCCCCTCTTCCATCAACGCGCGCCGTCCGGCTTCGCGCACATCTTGAGCTTGCGCCCGCAACACATCCGCCAGGGGTGTGCCGCGTTCGACAGCAGTCGCCACTCCGTCCGCGAAGCGGCGCAGCGCCGGCACTCCGGTACGTCCCGCAAGTCCTTGGAGGGCGTCGCCGATCGGCGTGCCTGCGCGCACGGAAGCGAGGCAGCCCCGCAGTTCATCTGCCATCACCCCACCGGCGGTCCTCGACACCCTCTCCAGCGCACCGATCGCTCCTTCACCTGCGCTGACAGAAAGGGCAAGGAGTTCAGCGACCGTCGGGAGCTCCAAGACGATGCGTTGCTCACGCTTCGCAATCTGACGGGACAACAGCGAGTCGCGGATGACGAGGCCTCCCAGCCCGGCCACAGCGGTGAGCACAAGAAGAGCCACCGGTGATGGCTGGCGCGTCGCCGCGACGACGATAGAGAAGAGCGCACCCGCAGCGAGCCCAGCGACCACGCTGACGACCTGCTGGGCTCGATACTGTTCGACCGACAACGTCAGGCCCGCCCGGGCGAGCCGCAAGGAGGTGTCATGCGCACTCGACCCGAGGCGTTCGACCCAGCGAATCGCGTCACGCATCGCGGGAGCGAGGAGCCGTTCGAGCGTTGGGAACGGCGTGACGGACGTGTCGGGCCGGCGCCACTCACTCGCAGAGCGCGCCCGTACATGCGGGCTGACTCGTGCGATGAGACTGGGGCGACGCGCCTGAGTCCACCACACAACGAGCGCGAGGCCGGTACCGCCCGCTAATCCGAGAAGAACTGCTGGGGTCATCGCAGCACCCGCGCTTCCTCAGGCAGACGGCCGAGCGCAACCATCATTCGATACGCGAGAACCGATGCGATGCCGCCAAGTGCGAGCACCATCGCACCGGTTGCGGTGTTGTAGGCCGCTGCATTGTGCGGTCGAGTCGACAGCACGGCGAGGACCACCCATGGCGCCGCGACAGCGAGCCGCGCAGCGTTGATGGTCCAGCTCTGCCTTGCCTCGAGTTCGCCGCGCGTGCGAGCGTCGTCCCTGAGGAACTGCCCGAGGGTGCGCAACAGCCGGCCCACGTCGGTGCCGCCAACCTCGCGTGTGATCCTGAGCGCCTCAACGATTCGGTCCCCCACTGGATCGGCGAGCCGAGTCTTGAGGGCGTCGAGACAGTCGCCAAACCGTCCCGATGCGCGGAAGTCTTCGGCGAACAGGACGAACGGCTCACGAACCTCGTCAGGCCCGCGCTCGCCGAGCTGGCCCAGCGCTTCGGGCAGCGAGAGGCCTGCACGGATGCCCGACGCCAGATGATCGACGACCTCGGGCCACACGTCGCGCATCGCGTGCTGGCGGCGCCGGGCCCTCGCCCGCACAAATGCGAGCGGGGCTCGACCGGCGATGACGCCAAAGGCAAGCCCAATCGCCAGCGACCCGGACGCCCCGGTTCCTGTCAGTGTGACGAGCATGCCGATCGCACTTGACGTACCGATGAGACCCAGTGGAGTGACTCCAGGGGCACCGGCACGAATCAAGTCGTCTTGGAGTCCCGTCATCCATGCACCGCGATTGCCGGTGGGCGCCTCCGGAACCCACCAAGACATCCACACCAACGCGAGCCCCACGCCAAGCGTGAGCCCTAGGAAGCCGCTCACGCGCCACGCCCCAACAGCGCGGGGAGGTTGTAGCCTGCGCGCGCAAAGCGCTCCGCGTGAGGTGGAAAGCCCTCTCCCCGAACGAGCGCATCACCTTCCACATGGAACAGGTCGCTCGTCTCCACAACGCCCTGTTCGACGCGGCCAGCCACCCCGAGGACCTCGTGCACGCGACGCCGGCCCTGTGCGTCGCGCTCCAGGTGAACGACGATGTCTATTGCAGACGCAACGGTGGGGACCACGAAACGATCAGACACGTTGTCGCCCGCAAGGAGCGGCAGGGTGCACATTTTGGTGATCGCATCACGAGCGGAGTTCGCGTGAATGGTGCACATGCCCGGCACACCGGCGTTGAGCGCAATGAGCATGTCGAGCGACTCGGCCTCGCGGACCTCCCCGATGATGATGCGGTCGGGGCGCATTCGAAGCGCCTCCTTGACCAATCTCCGCAATGGGATCTCGCCCGTGCCCTCAAGTGAGGGTTGGCGGCATTGGAGGGCCACCACATCGCGCACAGGGATCTTCAACTCGAAGACTTCCTCGCATGTGATGACCCGCTCACGCGGAGGGATGCATCCCGCAAGGGCATTGAGAAACGTGGTCTTGCCCGCCTGCGTCGCTCCCGCGACAAGGACGTTGAGCCCCGCGCCGACTGCCGCCGCAAGGAAATCCGCCGCCTGCTGATGAAGTGATCCGAGCGCCACCATGTCCTGGATATGCGACGCCCGCGCAACGTATTTGCGAATGTTGACGGACCAGTGTTCACGGGTCACGTCCGGAATGACGGCGTGGAGCCTCTCCCCACCGGGCAATGACGCATCGACAAAGGGGCTCGAGAGGTCGAGACGCCTGCCCGAGATCTTGAGCATCTGTTCGACCAGGTCACGCACTTGCACCGCTGTGAGCAACGTGGAGGTGAGCTCCGCTTCCCCGCGCCGCGCGACGAACACCTGCGACGGCTCGTTGATCCAGATCTCTTCTACCTCGGGATCATCGAGATACTGCTGCAGCGGCCCCAAACCAGCGACGTTGTCGAGAACGGCCCGCACCACCTCATGACGATCCTCGATCGGCACCACAGCGCCGACGAGCGCCTGCTCTTCCCACTCAGCCAGCGCCTCGTGGACCAAGGCGCGCACAGCGTCGGCATCTCGCACCGGATCTACGCCTTGGGCGCGGATGGCCTCCCGCACGCGCGTCTCAATGGCTAGCGCAGCCCGTTCCCCCATGCCCAGGAGGTTAGGGGAGAACAGTCAATCTCGCACGGGGAGGTGTGGAAAACGGGCGATAGGCGCGAGCAACCGTGTGCTCGTCACTTGCACACAATCCCGTCTTTGTCGCCGTCGCGATACCACGCGTACTCCCGGTCAACGCCCTTGACGTAGGGGCCAAGTCCGGCCGCCGATGCCTATTCGGCTTTCGGCGCGACGCCCGTGTTGTCCGCAATGATCGGCTGAGTGCCAAAGTCCGGCAGCGGCTCATCGGGGCACGTGCCGAGCACCTTCGCCATCGCGTCGTGCTCTGCCTGCGTCACCCACACCCCGTACTTGGCCTTCACCGCGATCTGGCGCGCCACATACTCACAGCGGTAGGACGTGTCCGGCGGGAGCCACGTCGCCGCGTCCGCGTCACCTTTGGCGCGGTTCTCCCCCGCGTCCACCGGCTCAAGGTTGAGGGGGTCGTTCGCGAAGGCAACGCGCTGCGCGAAGTCCCACTGCTGGGCGCCCTTCTGCCATGCATCGGACAGTGCCACCAGGTGGTCGATGTCCACCTCGGAGGCGCCACCGCGCTCAAAATGCACCCATGTGCCGGTGAACGGATCGAGCAAGTCACCGGCCATCACTTTGCAGGTGCCGGACATCTCAATGTTGACCAGGCGCAGCTGGAGCAAGTCGTTGCGGGTGTCGCAACCGTTGCGGTCAACGTCCACCCACCCTGCGCCAAACTCATCGCGGTCGTAACCGGTCTTGGGTGCGCGTCCCTTGATATCGAGGATGTCGAGCGCCGCAAGCGCAGTGCCAGCCTCGGGCTCCTCGCGCTCCTCCAGCGTCGGACTCGGTGACGGCGGTCTCGAAGCCGCGGCGAGAAGGTCCTCGACCACCTGTTCGACGGGCGGAGTTGTCTCCGTCTCCGTCAACGCCGCGGGTGCCAAACAGGCAGTGAGCAGCACACCCGCCAATGCGGCGACGGCGACGTTCTTCACCACAATGCCCTCAGTCCGTGAGCGTCGGGAAGGGAACCCCAGACGATGGATTGAGTGTGGCACGCGCCCTCACCAAAAAGGCCGAGAAATGCCAGCGACGGCCACTTCGGGCAAAGTGGCCGCCGCTGGAGGAGGAGCCCGTCGGGCTTTCGGGCGGGAGGCCCGACGGGGTTTTGGGACTACCTACAGTCCGAAGAGCTGCGGTAGGTCGGCAAACGAAGGGAGAGCGCCGACGATCAAATAGTTGGTGAGACCAATCACCACAAGCGCTCCAAGCGACGTGGTGATGAGCTCCCGGTTGTTGGCCGCAACGTGATCGACCACCGGAAGAGTGAAGAGCGCGGCGGCCAGGCCGGGAACCACCAGGGCCAGGCCAGCCGCGCCCAAGAGTGAGGGCGTCACGGGGTTGTCGTGCGCCATGAACATGAGGAAGATGCCGGCGGTCGCAAGCGACAGCAAGGTGCCGAGCAACGCGAACTCGACCGCCGCGCGACGCGGGCTGGTGCGCTTGCTGCGCAGGTCCTTCTCAACTCGCCATCCCACCGCGAAACCGAAGACCGTTGCGCCAAACGTCACCGTGAGGGCAGCAAGGAGAAGCAGGGCGAACGACGCCGTTGCGGTGGTGTAGCCAGACTGTTCGGACATGGCCAGCGAGGTGGCCGGAGGGGCAAAAAACGCGAACGTGACGCCGTAAATAACGATGTAACTGATGGCGGTTGCCCACGCTCGGCGAGCGAGCGGCTGAGGTGCTCTCGCGATAGGCCTTGCGACCGTTGCGGTACCGGCAGACATGAGTGTGGTTCCCTTCCATGGGGTACTGCGTTCCCTGCTGCCCGATGCCTCAACGATGCCAATGCTCGCGCGCTCCCGCAACACATGCACGCCCGTGAGAGCGCTCTGCAGGCCTCGTGTGAGAACTCTCACAGGGTGTCCGTTTTGGGCGATTATCACGTCCGCAAAAGATGACAAACCAGCACATATCGCCTGCCAACCTGGGCTCTCACGGTGACGGCCTTCACACGATTCGACCCTCGGTCCGTGACGTTCGCCTCATTGCATTGCCCCGGTGGTGTTTGTCACACGAGAGCACAATGGAGGCATGTGCGGACGCTATGCGGATTTCTTGGACCATCAACAGCTCGTGGATGCCTTTGCAATCGCTTCCACCGCAGGCGATGATCGCCTGATTCCCCACTCGTACAACGTGGCGCCGATGCAGACGGTGCGCGTCATCCGTGCCCACGGCGATGAGTACGTCATCGACCACGCGAAGTGGGGACTTGTCCCCTCATGGGCAAAGGATCCGACGATCGGTTCGCGGATGATCAACGCCCGGCTCGAGACCATCGACGCCAAGCCGTCGTTCCGCACCGCTTTTTCCAAACGTCGCTGCATCGTCCCCGCGAGCGGCTACTACGAGTGGCACACAGAGGGCGGGGTGAAGACGCCGTACTTCATTCATACGGCCGACGCTTCCCCCCTTGCCTTCGCCGGCTTGCTTGAGGCGTGGCGCCCCTCACCGGACGACGCGTGGCTCATCACCACAACCATCGTCACGACGGCAGCGCGCGGCCCCATGACGGACATCCACGATCGTCAACCGGTGATGATGCAGCACGACGCCTGGCGCACGTGGCTTGACCCCGCGTCATCCGCGGACGATCTCTTTTCTGCCGCAGCGGCCGACGCTCCCGAGCTTGAGTGGCACGAGGTGGGCAAGGCGGTGGGCAACGTTCGCAACAATGATCCGAGCCTTGTGGAGCCGGTTGCCGCCGAGTGAGGCGTGCGCGGTTTGCTACGGCGCCTGCTGAGGTCGAGCGCGCAGGCGCACGTCCCCCGCGGACACTGACTCAATGGCACCGCTCGACGTGCGGATCAGCAGCGAACCATCCGGCGCAAGCGCCGTCGCCTCACCCGTGACGGGCGGACGGCCAGGCAGCTCCGCGACCACCTCCATGCCAAGAGTGGCGATGACGGCGCTCACGTCCTCAACGAAGGCATCGGGATCCGCCTCGAGCTCGCTGATCGTTTCGCCCACATGCGCGGACAGCGCCTCGAGCAGCACCGCTCGGTCAAGGCGCCGCGCCCCAAGAGTTGCCAAGGAGGCGGCATGCGGCACGGGCAGTTCATCGGGGCTCTGAGAGACATTGACGCCGATGCCGGACACCACGGCGTCTCCCCTGCGCTCGCACAGGACGCCCGCGACCTTGCGCATCGATCCCCAGCCAGGCACGGCGTCGTCCTCCGCCTGGACCACCACGTCGTTTGGCCACTTGAGGTACGCGTCGATCTGCTCGGCACGCAACGTGCGCACCGCCGCGAGTCCAACGGCGAGAGGCACGAGTCCCCAGCGGTCGGCGGGCAGCACGGGGCGGAGCACATAGCTGACGGTGAGAGCGGCGCCTCGCGGCGTGAACCAATCCCGGCCGGCGCGGCCCCGCCCCGCAGTCTGATGATCCGCGACGAGGGCGCTCAGATGCGGCCACGCATGCGGGTTCACATCAATCGCCTTGAGGAGTTCCGAGTTGGTGGAGGACGTGGTTCCCGTCACCGACAGCGCATTGAGCGCCGCATGACCGCCGACAAGCGCCGCAAGGCGCTCCGCCGTGAGCGGCGTGCGCGAGTCCTCAACATCCACGCCCCCAGGCTAGAGCACCGCCTTCACAGGGCACCTGGACGGGGTGCCGCCTGCGCTACAGCAGAACGGTCACGGCTGATGCGGCTCCTGCGAGGACTGCCTCGCGGGCTTCCTGCGCCGTACGAGCCGAACGGGCGACGTAGGCGAGGCGTTGGCATTGGGCAAAGGTGTGCTGAGACAGCGCGTAACGGACCATCGCCACCTTTGACGGCGCCATCGACAGGCTTGTCACACCCAAGCCCGTCAGGACGAGCGCGAGCAAGGGGTCGCCTGCGGACTCCCCGCACACCCCCATCGGCTTGCCGTTGACGGCCGCTCCCTCACATGCGGTCGCCACCACGTCAAGCAGCGCGGGTTGCCACGGGTCCAGGAGGTCGGCGAGCTCGCCCTGCATCCGGTCCGCTGCCATTGTGTACTGAGCCAGATCGTTGGTGCCGAGCGAACCGAAATCCACCTCTTCGAGCACATGCCGTGCGCGCAGGGCCGCACCAGGCACCTCGATCATCACCCCCACAGACTTGAGGCCGTTCTCACGCACTCGGCGCGCAAACCAGGCCGCCTCTTCCGTGAGCGCCACCATCGGCGCCATCACTCGCACGTCAGCGCCGGTGTCGGCGGCCGCGATCGCGAGCGCCTCCAACTGCGCATCGAGCAAGTCGGGGCGTTCGGCTGACAAGCGCAAGCCGCGCCTGCCAAGTGCAGGGTTCTCCTCCGCACCGAGGTCGGCAAAGGCGAGCGGCTTGTCAGCTCCCGCGTCCAGGGTGCGCACCACCACGCGTCGGCCCCCAAACGGCTCGAACACCTGGCGGTAGATCTCGGCTTGTTCTGCCACCGTGGGAGCCTCGGAGGCGTTGAGGAACACGAACTCTGTGCGGAAGAGGCCAACCCCCTCGAGGTCCTCCTGTCCCGCGGCGACCGCGTCCTCCACTCCGCCGATGTTGGCGAGCAGTGCCACGGCCTTGCCGTCCTTCGTCGACCCAGGACCGTGACTGTCTGCGAGCGCTGCCGTGCGCCGCTCAGCGCGCTTGCGCAATCGCTCCACCTGCTCGCCCGTGGGGTCGACGTGCACCTGGCCGGTGTCGCCGTCAACGAGCACGGGAGTGCCGTCCTCGAGCTCAAGACATCCGCGCGCTTTGACGGCCGCTGGGATCCCCATCTGCGCGGCAAGGATCGCGGTGTGGCTGGTGCGACCGCCCTCCTCGGTCACGATGCCGGCTACCTTGCTCCGATCCAAGGTGGCGGTCTCGGCTGGCGCGAGATCCCGTGCGATCAGCACGCACTCGCCGTCGAGGGCTGGAACACCGGGGCTCGGCTCGCCAAGCACCGCTGCGATCGCACGGTTGCCCACATCGCGCACGTCGGTGGCGCGCTCAGCGAAGTAGCCGCCCAGCTGCTCGAACTGGTCAACGTACCCTTGCGTCGCCCGGTCGATGGCCGTCGCGGGACCCACAGAGCCCGTCTCGGCAATCGCTCCTTCGATAAGTCCAGGGTCGCGTGCAAGCATCGCTGTCGCCTTGAGGATCTCGGCACCGGAATCCGTGGCGCGCGCGGCACGCCTGTCAATCTCGACGGCGACTTCTTCGAAGGCCTCGCGAATGCGACTCGCTGCCGTGTCGGAATCGACCACCTGCTCATCGGCAGGTGGGCGAACTGGGTCGCCCACGAGCACGGCAGGCGCGAAGGCGGAGCCGCCGCTCACTCCAATTCCTTGAATCACCGCAGCCATGGCTGTTACTCGGCGTCGAGATCGCGTTCGAGCAAAGCGACAAGCTCGTCCAAGACGGCATCTGCGTTGTCAGCGTCGCAGCCGAGCACGACCTCGTCGCCGTGCTTGGCGCCCAGCGCCATGATGGTGAGCATCGAGTTCGCAGGACGTGGATCTCCACCGGGCTTGCAGATGGTGACGGGCACGCCCGCCTTGTTGACAGCTTCGACGAAGAGGGCGGCAGGGCGGGCATGCAGGCCCACCGAGGATCCGATTGCGACAGTGCGAGTGGTCATGGCGTCATCCTTTGCGTGAGCGGCCCACGAGGGCCGAATGGGAGTTCAGCTTCAGGTCGAGTGGGAGATCGCTCGACCGTGTGACGAGCACGCGCTTGAGGTCCTGCGGGCCCGGCACTCGCGAGCCCGCGAGCCCGACGGCTGCGGCGCCCCAGCGCACTCCATTGGCCAAAGCGTCGGCGCGGTTCGCACCGGACTCGATCGCGGCGAGATAGCCAGCCAAGAGGCAATCCCCCGCACCAACCGTCGATTCAGGCTTCGCCACCGTTGCATGAGCGTGGGTTGCGCCCTCCGCGTCCACGGCAACCGCGCCGTATTCGCCAAGGCTCACCACCACCGTGCCGACGCCGGCCGCGACGAGGTCTTGTGCCGCACCGAGCACGTCGGCGACGGTATCGAGTCGGGTGCCGACGAGTTCTTCGAGCTCCTCTTGGTTGGGCTTGATGAGATGAGGGCGGTGTTCCACGGCGTCGGCGAGGGCCTTGCCGGACGAGTCGATCGCCACTCGCGCACCGATCACCCGCGCCCGCTCCACAAGTCCTGCGTAGAGCTCAAGCCCCACGCCCGGCGGGAGGCTGCCGCTGCCCACCACCCACGTGGCTCCAACTGAGCGAGCCTCGACCGCGTCGAGCATCGCCTCCACATCCGCTGCGGACGTGATCCGGCCCTGCTCGTTGATCTTGGTGGTGGTGCCGTCTTCCTCGACAAGTGTGATGTTGGTGCGCACGGCGTCGGCCAGGTCGATGAACTCGTACGCAACCCCAGCGTCGGCCAGCAAAGCGCCAAACTGCACGGCCGCCGCGCCGCCTGCCGGGAGCACCGCCACCGTCTCATTGCCGTTGGCCGCGAGCGCCCGCGACACATTGACGCCCTTTCCACCAGCGTCAACGCGGCCACCGTGAGCGCGGTTGACCTCACCAACCCTGAGCGTCGTCACCTCTATGGTGCGGTCAAGGCTGGGATTAGGGGTGAGGGTGATGATCATGCGCGCACCACCTCCACGCCTGCGGCATCGAACTCCTCGACGGTGTCCTCATCAAGAGACGAATCGGTCAGCAGCATCGCCACCTGGTCAACCGTTGCAAAGCGGTGCAGATGCACCTGACCCGCCTTCGTCGCATCGGCCACCATGATGACGCGGCGCGCCGCAGTGGTCATTGCGGCCTTCGCCACCGCTTCCGCCTGATCCGGCGTGGTGAAACCACGCTCGACGCTGAACCCATTGGTGCCAAGGAAGGCGACGTCGGTGTACACGTCGCTGAGCGCGCTCGTCGTCCACGTGCCCACGGCCGCTCCCGTGCGGTAGCGGATGCGCCCACCCAGCATCATCAGCTCGATGCCGGGCCGATCAGCAAGGGTCGACGCGATGGTGATCGAGTTCGTCACCACCGTCAGCTCCTTGTCGACGGGCAGCAGGGCCGCGATCGCGACGGTTGTGGTGCCCGAATCCAAGAGCACCGACGCTCCGCGCGGAATCTCTTCGATCGCCCGCTGTGCGATGCGGCGCTTCTGCTCCGACTGCTTCGCTTCGCGTGTGGCCAAGGTCGGTTCAAGCGTCAGCCGTTCCACCGGAAGCGCACCGCCATGAACACGTCGCACCACGCCAAGGCGCTCAAGCGCGGTGAGGTCGCGGCGAACGGTCTCGACCGTCACGCCCAGCTCCTCAGCCAAAGCGCCCACCTCGACCCTTCCGTTGGCGCGTGCGCGCTCCAGAATGGCCTCGTGTCTTTCCGCGGCGTACACCGTCTCTCCTGTCCCGCCGTGCCCTACGGCTCGACCGTCACCTTGATGGCAGCACCGCGCCGCACGATGTCGAATGCATCCAACACACGCTCAAGCGGAATGTGCTCAGTGATCAGGTCCTTCACGGGAACCTGCCCCGACGCGATCATCTCAAGCGCGGCCTTGTTGTGATGCGGCGCCGAGCCGTTCGCCCCAAAGATCCGCAGTTGGCGGTAGTGGACCAGGTTCGAGTCGCACGTGATGGTGGGATTGGTCTTGGGCAGGCCCCCAAAGAAGGAGATGCGCCCGTTGCGGGCCGCCATCGAGATCGCCTGCTCTTGCGCGACGTTTGCCGCGGTGGCAGTGATGATGCAATCGGGGCCGCGACCATCGGTCAGCTCGAGCACCTTGTCGACCACGTCCACCTCTGAGCCGTTGATGACCTCGTCAGGGCCCACAGCGTCGGCCGTCATCGCAAGCCGCTCGGCATTGACGTCAATCAGGAACACCCGCCCGGCGCCGTTGGCTCGCGCCAAGCGGATGTGCATCGCACCGATCGGCCCGGCTCCGAAGACGACAACGGTGTCGCCGTCCTCGATTCCCAAGATGCGCTGCGCGTTGATCGCGCACGCAAGGGGCTCGGCGGCGGAGGCCTCGTCGTAGCCCACGCCGTCGGGGATCCGGTTGAGACCGTCGACCTTCATCACCTCGCGGGGGACGATCATGTACTCGGCGAACCCGCCGTCGTACTGGTAGCCCATGGACGTCTGGTTCTGGCAGACCTCCATCCAGCCACGTGAGCACTCATAGCAATCACCGCACGGAACTGCCGCGATCACCTGCACCCGGTCGCCCACGGTCCAGCCGGAGACGCCGTCGCCGATGTCGACGATCTCCCCCGCGATCTCGTGGCCGATGATGCGCGGCGGGCTGAGGTTCTGGTGACCGTTGTGGAATATCTTGACGTCGGTGCCGCACGTCGAGCAGTTGCGGACGCGAAGCTTCACCTCTCCCGGGCCCACCTGAGGCTCAGGAACATCCTCGATGCGGAGATCCTCCGGGGCGTAGAACTTGAGAGCTTTCACAGCGGCGTGTTCCTTCCGTGCGCGTGGTTGGTATCAGGCATGGGGAGTGAGGAGCGTGAGCACAGCGTCGGTGGACGTGGCCTCACGCAAAGCGGCGGCAGATTCCGGATCCATCAGGACCGTCGCCAGGGACTGGAGGATCTCGACGTGCTCCTCCGAGCGGGACGCGATGGGGATGCACACATAGACCGTGTTGCCGCCCCAATCGACGCCGTCGGGAAACTGAAGATAGGCAATGGCGGCGCGTTCAATATGCGCACGCGATTCATTGGTGCCGTGGGGGATTGCCACCCCTTCTCCCACGTACGTCGACACGGACTCCTCCCGCACGAGGATCGCGTCGGCGTACGCGGGAGTCGCGGCACCGATCTCCGTCAACACGGTGCCGCACTGAGCCAGCGCATCCGCCTTGTCCTCAGCCGTGAGGCCAAGGCGGATTGCGCTGGGCTCGAGGATGGCCCGTGAGTCAGGACTCAAGGGTCTGTCCCGTCTTGATGGCAGTCTCGACCTTCGCAAAGGCGGGGTCGCCCATGAAGATCGCGAACGGGACGACCACTGCGTCAGGCGCAGTGGCTTGAGCGCGAGACGCCAGGCCCTGGTGGCACAGCACCACGGATGCATCGGCAGGAATCTCATCCACTGACGTGTGCACCACATCGACGCCGAGTGGCTGCAGCTTGGATCGCATGGTGGAGGCCACCATCACACTGCTCCCCATGCCTGCGTCGCAGGCAATCACTACTCGCTTGACGTCAGAACCATTGATTGACGGCATCGTCGTGCTCCTTTACTTCGTTGTATCGGGATGATGTCGACGCTACGCCGCGGCGGCCGCTTCTGCCTCGGCAGCCTGCTGCGCCTCGAACTCCTCGTTCTCGATCTTGACGGTCTTGTCCGTCACCAAGAGGAACCATGCAGCCGCGAAGGCGACAGCCGCCGCGATGAGAACCTGGATGATCATGCCGACCACACCGCTCGGCGGGGAGACCGCGAAGTAGGCGAAGATCGAACCGGGCGAGGGCGGACCGGTGAGCCCGTTGTTGAGGATCGTTCCGGTGAGCACACCTGACATGCCGCCGAGGATCATCGCGATGATGAGCTTGGGCTTCATGAGGACGTACGGGAAGTAGACCTCGTGGATGCCACCGAGGAAGTGGATGATCGCGACACCGGGAATCGATGCGCGGTACATCTTGGGACCGACAAGCATGAAGGCAAGCAGCATGCCGAGGCCGGGACCGGGGTTGGACTCGATCATGAACAGAATCGACTTGCCGTGGTCGATCACGTCTTGCGAACCGAGCGGCGTGAACACACCGTGGTTGATCGCGTTGTTGAGGAACAGCACCTTGGCTGGCTCGACGATGATCGACACGAGTGGCAACAGGTTGTTCGAGACGAGCACGTCCACACCGTCGCCGGCGCGGTCCACGAGCCACGACACCACCGGACCGATGATGAGGCGGCCGAGCACCGCGAGGCCCGCACCGATGATGCCGATCGAGAAGTTGTCGACGAGCATCTCGAAGCCGCTCTTGACCTTGCCGTGAATGAGCTTGTCGAACTGCTTGAGAACCCAGGCGGCACCAGGACCCACGAGCATGGCGCCGAGGAACATTGGCACGCTCGCGCCAACGATGACACCTGCCGTGACGATGGCACCAATGACCGCACCGCGCTGTCCGTGGACCATGCGACCACCCGTGTAACCGATGAGGATCGGCAAGAGGTAGGTGATCATCGGTCCGACGAGGCCACCCCCTGTGAGCCCCGGCTCACCAAACTCGCCAAAGCCACCGAGTTTGTCGACCGGAATCCAGCCAGACTCGATGAACAAAGCGGTGATGAGACCCCACGCCACAAAGGCGCCGATGTTGGGCATGATCATGCCCGAGAGGAATCGACCGAAGCGCTGGACCTGGGCGCTCGCCCCACGCCCCGTCCGGTTCTTCTTGTCCTGAATATCAGGTGTTGACATGCGTTCCTTCCCTTCCTTGCCTCGCGTCATTGCGAGAGGCGAAGATGCATGCTGCCCGTTTGGGCCTGTCTACGTTGACACAACGCAATCTAGGGGCACATTCGGGCAGAGTCAAGCGCTAAACGGACATAAACGGGCCTTCCTGCGGCCGACGCTGTCGCATTTCAGCCTGGAACGCGCCTTCGCGCTCGCTAGGCTTGGGCCGATCGAGCGAGGAGTAACGTGACCGCCACACCCACACCGAAGTCGACTGTCGGAGCACTTGACGGCCTTCGTGAGCGCATGGCCACCGCCGTTGACGCACCGGAAGCAAACGCCCGCGAGAAGCAGCACGCGCGCGGCAAGAAGACCGCCCGCGAGCGCATTGAGGAGTTGCTCGATGACGGCTCCTTCGTCGAGTTCGACGCCCTCACCCGGCACCGTTCCACCAACTTCGGCCTCGACAAGAACCGCCCCTATGGCGACGGCGTCGTCACCGGCTACGGCACCATCGACGGCCGTCAGGTCGCCGTGTACTCACAAGACTTCACCGTCTTCGGCGGCTCCCTTGGCGAGGTCCATGGCCACAAGATCACCAAGGTGCAGGACTTTGCGTTGCGCACCGGCGTTCCCCTCATCGGCATCTGCGATGGCGGTGGCGCGCGCATCCAGGAGGGCGTCGCGGCCCTCACCCAGTTCGCCGAGATCTTCCGC
>CAZRHL010000017.1:0-21609 GCA_964600005.1 uncultured Demequinaceae bacterium | reverse complement strand
GGTCCGCCGGCAGCCATGTAGGCGTCGTAAATCGCACCCTTGTAGACGGCCCACGCGCCGTCAGCCTGGCTCCAACCGATGAGGCCACCCTCATAGTCTTGCCAACACGTTGACGCCCCTGAGGCACATGGGCGATTAGCGAGCTTCGCGCCGAGCGCGCTCGATGCACCGCCAAGTGAGTTGTAGTAGTTGTTGATTTCGCCTGAGCCATTGGCGCCGAGTGGGTTTCCGAACCACTCCCAGTAGTACATCCAGAAGTTGCGGTTCCCGTAGGACGAGCAGGTGTTTCCGGTTCCCGGCATGTTCGCGAGGGCTGCCGCATTCGGAACATAAGGCGTGTAGTTGTAGAGGCCAGCCGTTGCCGCGTTGCGGATGTACACCGACTGGTAACCACAAGCCGCATTCGGGTGGTACTGAATGAGGTTCGTGACGCCTGCACGGTAGTTGTAGTTGTTGGGCAGTGCTCGATAGCGCTGGAACTGTCGCGCTGCCATCCAGATCTGATACTGGAACCCGTAGTAGTCGGAGGAGCATCCAGTGCCGTCATCCGGGCACGCGTATCCCATGGCGGTTGTGAAGCGGTAGGAACTAGGCCACGTGTGAGTGACGAGACCTTGCTCCTTCTGGAGCGTTACCAGCAACACCTTGGGATTGATGTTGCATGCCTTGGCGACCTTGTAGATGATCGTGGCGGCCGATTCATTTGCAGCCCCGACATACGTGCCGGGACAGTAGGCATCCGCTGGGCGCGTGGTGGTGGTCTGCTTGTAGTCCTTGAGACACACAATTGGGTCGTGAGGCCCCGCGGTTCTCCACGTCTCACAAACGGAGACCTTTGAGTTGAGGAACGCCTGGATCTCCTGGACCGACATCGCGTCCCCGTCATACATCTGCGCATCGCTGATGATGTATCCGGGATCCCACAGGTCAGGAGACACCCAGGCCTCCGCACTCGGAGTCGACAACGCGAAAAGGGTGACACTCGTCGCGATAGCGGCGACCAGTGCCACAGCCCTAGACATCACACGGCTCATGGCACCCTCACAGATATGGCGTCTGAACGCGCATCCCCTCGATCACTCACATAGCGAAGAACAACTGAGTAAGTTCCGGACTTCACCACTTCAGGTGGGATCAGCGTGGATCCACAGGAGGTCGTGCTGACATTCTCAACACCTGTGGTCTGTGCGACAAACTCGCTTCCCGACGGCCCAGTAATGATGAAATGGCATTCCCCACCGTCCTCAACGACGCCAGTGACGAAGCCGCCCACGATGACACCGGCAGTATCGGTGTCGTAGCTCGCAATCGTCAGGCGAGGGGTCAGGTTGGCCTGAGGCGCCGGCGCGTCCTCGCGCGGTGGAGTTGGTTCCGCCGTTGGAATCCCCGCCGGAAACGACGGGTAGGCTTCCTCGGATGGCTGCGCTGTGGGAGTCACATAGACGGTGTGTATGGGCTGATGCGAAGGCAAAGGCTCAACGGTCGCTCCATTACTTGAGCACGCGGAGATCGCGAGCGCCAGGCCAACACTCGCGCAAGCTACGCCCCCGGCATGTCGTGTCCGCACGCGGTCAGGATAAGCACGGCGCGGCGCCAGCCGTGGGAGGCTGTGCCGATCTTGTGTGGCGTCTGTGACGAAAGTGGCACGAATCGTGCATATCTGCCGCAGTCCGTCTGGTGCCCCTTAGTCCACTCTTGTCTGAACTTTCGCCAGCCAGCTTCGGAAGTTCGCCGCGGGATCTGGCGCCCACAGTCCGTTGTCGCGAGTCGCAACATCAGCGGAGCCCGTAGGCCTACTGACTGCAACGGCAACACGCTCAAGCCCTCCGATATCAAGCGGTGGCCCAAAGCGATCGCCTACGTAGTACTCAGCCATCGGACTCTCCAGCGCAAACACCTGGCATCCGAACGCTGTCGCTTCGAAGAGAACCGTGCTGGCCATGCCCACGACCGCTCGGGCGACGCCGAGCGTCTCATAGACGTCGCCACGGTCGTCGATCCTGACGCCGTCGATATCCACGAGCCGTGGGTACCTCTGGGCGACAACTGGTCGCTCGGATGGGTGTGGTCTGAACATGACGACGAGGTCCGTGGGGAGAAGTGCCCGAAGCGAAAGCACCACGTCGCTCATCTGTTCGGGATCGGTCGTGCTCGACACAACGAGGACTTCTGTGCGCTGCTCATACGGCAGAGAGAATTCGCTCGCGGCGGCGTCGAGGTGCGGTTTCCCAACAGCGGTGACCTCTCCGGGGAATCGCAAACCTTTGGACCATTCGTCACCGAAGGTCAAGAGGTGGTCAGGCAAGGCAACTCGGAGCAAATCGTCATACATGGCCGCACCGTAGTTGTACGCAGCGTGGGAAGGGCCGATCCACCCATGTTGTGGCTCCGCAACGACGATTCCACGCTCTTTCATCGTTGCGATGAGTGGAGCTCGGGTCCCATACGAGGCGTCCTCCATGATGACCACACGCGGCTGCACCCGATCGAGGAGACGGCGAAACTCAGCCAACTCAAAAGCACTCGTCCCTGCCTTGGCGATTGCACCAGCCGTAATTGCGTCGACGGTCTCCTCAGCGATATCCGCGTCTAGAAGTCTGAGCGTCTCATGGACGATGCGCTTGACGCGGTCGCTCGGATCGTTGCGCGAGAGCCTTGCCCGGATCTGCGCTCGAACCGATGCAGGCTCCAACGACCACGTCTTGTCGATCGCCGGCTGTCCCCATCGCCCCGGAAGTGTCCGCCACTGCACGATCGCGGCGTCGGGACCGCTCGCCAGGGCAAGCGGTCCCACAAGCCAGTTCGCCTCGCGGTCCCCGGCCGCTGCCACGGTCCCGCCGTCAACGAGGAAGCAGACGTCCGATTTCCGTGCACGCCGCGATGCGTCCCACCTCGAGGGCACGAATGAACGTGCGATATGGGCATATGCGCCAAGTCGGGACGGCGTTCCGACCGAGGGGCGAGACAAACCATATTCAGTCGTGTTGAGTGCACTCCACACAGTCGCACGGATCTGGGGCCACAATGGCAGCCCCTCATCGAGAGACTCAAAGAGGATCTCGTGCGCACGGTCCTCCAAATCAATAACAGCTTGAGTGCCGGGTGCGGTCCTCAGGATCATGCGCGCTCCGTGGCCAAAGAACGAACTTGGTCAGGCGTCGGATATGAGATGAGCACCGCCCGGTGCTTCCCGTTGAGCACAAACATGCTTCCTGCGGCCACCGCCGACGCACCTGCCCGCAGTGCAGAGCCAAAGTCATCGAACCGGGAGGCCCCACCGAGTGCGATAACTGGCACAGACACTGCGCGGGACACCGTCTCGATCAGACGGAGGTCGTAACCTTCGAATGTAGATTCGCGATCGATGGATGACACGATGACTTCGCCTGCGCCAAGTTGCTGAGCGCGCATAGCCAGTTCTGCTGGACCCTGACCGGTCTTGCGACTGCCGCGGCGGGTATACGTGTCCCAACCGCCGCTCAACTTCTTCTTCGCGTCCACGCTGACGACCGTGCTTGACGAGCCGAGCGCCTCGGAGATTGCCGTTATCGTCTCGGGAGACTCAACCGCCGCCGTATTGAGGATGACCTTTTCGATCCCGATGCTCGTGATCCTTTTCGCTTCATCTGCCGAGGCAACACCTCCCCCATAACCCACAGGCATGAAAGCCTCGCTTGCGATCTCTTCGATGAGCGTGAAGTTGACGCCTGTGCCCTTTGTTGACGCATCGATGTCACAGATCACGAGTTCGTCGACCTGCTTCTCATTGAAGATGCGAACAGCGTTGATCGGGTCGCCAATATAGGTGTCGCCCTTGAACTTGACTGGCTTGACGAGGTAGCCGTCGCTCACGAGAAGTACTGGAATGACTCGAGGAAAAGTGCTCATAGCTGAGAGAAATTCGTTAGAAGCTGCTTTCCGAACGCGTGTGACTTCTCGGGATGGAACTGGGCTCCCATCACATTCTCGTTGCGGATCATCGACGCAAAGAGCCCGCCGTACTCAGTCAGCCCTAGTACATGAGAGTCGCTGTCCGGGACGACGTGGTACGAGTGGACGAAGTAGAAGCGGCTCTGGGAGTCGAGGCCGGACACCAGCGGGTCTTCTCGCGCTGGGGTCACTTCATTCCAACCCATGTGAGGCACCCGCAGTCCATGGCCTTCAGCGAACCGAACCGACTTGCCCGGAATCAGCCCGAGGCCCGGCATGACACCCTCTTCTGATGAGCCGAGAAGGAGCTGCATGCCAAGACAGATCCCCAGCAGGGGCTTGCCGGTCGAAGCGAACTCCTTGATTGCGGGGGCCAACTCCTGCTCTTCGAGAAGGCGCATACCCGAATCGAAGGCGCCAATCCCCGGCAGGAGCAACCGCTCACTCGAAAGAACCTCGTCCGCGGTGCTGACGATTCGCGGCTCAGCTCCAACACGCTTCAACATGTTGACGACTGAACCGAGGTTCCCCAGGCCATATGCGACTAGCGAGACCGTCACAAGCACCCCTTCACGTCACACGAGACTTCGCTGACGCCACAGAACGCGGAGCCGCACGTTCCATCGTAAACGCGAGTGATGAAACACCGTCGTACAACGATGCGGTGCGCCGCTGGAGAAGTCACCGCAGAACGCGGAGCCTTCTTAACACACGGCCAACCCCTGCGGTGAACTCGAACACGCGCTGCTGTAGGGCCTCGCTGTTTGGATAGTCCGTGTAGTGCTTGGTGGGACTCGCCATGATCGTGTCGAGTTCCTCGGTTGAGATCCCCAACTTCTTCGCTACGAAGTCGTGGTCTTGGCGTCGAAGGTCCTCTGGGTAGTTCTCAGTCTCAAGCATGACAAGTGCTTCATCGCGGGTCATTTCACCTGCAACGATGAGTGACGAGTAGTGTGCCAAGCGCTTGTCGAAGCCGAAGCGGGTCGGCAGGTAGTAGCCCTGGAACCACCGAGTGAAGATTGACTCGTAGTGCTTGCCTCCGTAGTCACGCCACCCCACCTCGCGAGCGATCGTCTCCTTCGCCTCGGCGTAGTGGTACGGCATGAAGTTCAGCGGGAAGTGAGTCTGGATGCGTCGCACATACGGGTACCAGTACGTCCGCTTGAGGGTGCCCATGAGCGGATACGTCTTGAGGCGCGTTGTACCGAACTCCTTTTGGATCGCCTTAACGAGCCGAGCGTCGGCGGCCGAATACCCCCATGCGCGGGGCAAGATCGACTCGCTCACAAAGTTGAAACCCGAGAGAATGTGCTTGATCCCGTACTTCTGGGCCTGGTGGTACGCGACGTAACCGAAAGCGTGGTCAGTCGGAGTGTCAGCGTTGGCGATACCCGACTTCAGGTACGAGAGTTGAAGATCCTTCATCTCGCGCCAGTCGACAACCTGCGTGTATAGGTCGAGATTCAAAGACGTCACGAGATTGTGAATGTTGTCGACAGCGAGTTCTGAGTTCCATCCGCTGTCGAAGTGCACGCAAAGCGGGCGCAGCCCCAACTTCACCGCCGAATAGACAAGATATGTGCTGTCCACTCCACCCGAGACGCCGACGATGCAGTCGTACTGCTTGCCCTCGCCGTCGCGCTTGATCTGCGCGGCCAAAGCTTCGAGCTCTCCCAGCAGCTCTCCTGCCTGTGCAGGTCGCAGCACGGGCGCAACGGAGTCCTCGAACAAATGCACGTACATTGACGCGCCCTGTTCATCGAACTCGATACCCGGGTCAGTCGTATCCATCACGGTGACGGTGCACCGCTGATATGGACGGGGGCTTGTCGCGTTCACCACTGCCTCGCATCAGGTCCGGAAGACACCATGTTGACGATCCTAAACGGTGTGCCAGGGCCCAGGATCGCCCACGTGTGCCGCTCGATCGGCGCTGTGCAGTCTTCCAAGCACCAAAGCGTGACCGGCTAGGGTTGTTCCATGCACGAGAATGTGGTTTTTTGGCCGCGACGAACCGGCATCCGGAGTGCGGCGCAATCGGCGCGAGACGTTCCACAAGGGCGCCCATGACACAACCTCGCTTGCTCATCCTGTCGTTCTCAGACATCTCTTCTGATGCCCGAGTCCTGAAGCAGGTGACTCTCTTCGCAGATCAGTACGACGTCACCACGTACGGTTACGGGCCCCAACCTGACCCTCGGGTACGACACCTACGGCTGGATGATTCGCAAGGTATTCGACGTTGGAGTCGAACCGACGTACTCCTCAGGCGCTACCAGAAGATGTATTGGGAGCAGGCAGCGGTAAGTGCGGCCCTTGCCGCTCTCGAAGGTCTCGATCGCTTCGATGCCGTCATCGCCAACGACATTGACACGGTCGGGCTCGCGCTCGCACTGCAGCCGCGACACGGAGTGCACGTAGATATTCATGAGTATGCGCCAAAGCAGAACGAAGAACTTCTCATGTGGCGGCTCTTTGACGCTCCGTTCGTCACCTGGATGTGCCGCACGTTCCTCCCCCAAGCCGCGTCGATGACCACTGTTGGTGGCGGACTTGCCCGTGAGTACAAGCGCGTGTTCAATCTTGACGCGGACATCGTCACGAACGCGACTCCCTACACGGACCTCGCACCTACGGAAGTCACGACGCCAATCCGACTTGTTCACAGTGGTGCGGGCTTGCGCAACCGTCGGCTTGAAGTTTTCATCGACGCCGTCATCGCCACCACGAGTGACGTCACGCTCGACCTCTATCTGATGGCAAATCACCCCTCGTACATTGAGGAACTGCGACAACGCGCGTCGGTGTCGGACCGGATTCGTGTTCTTCCGGGGTTGCCTTATCAGGAGCTTGTCACCGGACTCAATCAATACGACGTCGGTCTCGCTGTGCTCGCTCCCACGAACTTCAACCTTGCCTGGTGTTTGCCCAATAAGTTCTTCGACTATGTCCAGGCGCGGCTCGGCCTCATCATCGGCCCGTCGCCTGAAATGAGTCAGATCCTCACGGAACGCGGCCTTGGCGAAGTGAGTAAAGACTTCAGTTCCTCTGCACTGACTACGGCGCTCAACAACCTCACTCTCGATCAAGTGAGGTCCTGGAAAGAGAACGCACACCTCGCGGCGCATGACCTGGCTGCAGAGACTCAGATCAAGACCTGGGACCGCGCTATTCGAGACTTGTTGTTGGATTGAACTCCGTGGCCTCGCCGTCTGTGGATGTGATCATCCCGGTCCATACGGACCGCCGCCCCATCGCGCGAGCCGTCAGCTCTGTTCTCGATTCGGCTACGGCCTCCGTTCGTGTGAACGTGGTGTGCCACAACACCCCCGAGGCAAGTATCGCGGCGGCGCTCGGACCGTGGGTGCGGGACGACCGCGTCCGCCTGCTCCACCACGAAGATGGGATCGCGAGCCCCGCAGGCCCGATCAACGCGGGATACCGCGCCGCAACAGGCGAGTTCACGTGCCTCCTTGATTCAGATGATGAATATGAGGCGCACGCCATCGACAGCTGGTTGACCGTCCAACGCCGCGCCAACGCTGATGTCGTGATCGCGCCGTTGCGGCATGCGAATGGGAGATCCCCGAGGACACCTCCAACACGACCCGGACGATCCCACTTCCTTGACGGCGTTCGCGATCGACTTGCGTATCGCACCCGCCAGCACGGTCTGGTGCGTCGTGAAGCGTTCCCTGCACTCTCGATGACTCCGGGGCTGCGTACTGGCGAAGACGTCATCCAGGGCCTGGCGATTTGGTATTCCGGAGCACGCATCAGTTTTGCGCGACGGGGCCCCGCCTACATCATTCATTCAGATAGTGACGAGAGAGCGTCCGTGACTTCGAAGCCTGCGAGCGAGTCACTTGCGTTTGTCGACGCGATTCTCAAGGATCCGCTCTTTGAAGCACTCACGACGACGCAGCGTGAATCGCTCGCGGTGAAGTTCCTGCGCACCCATGTCATGGAGATCCTTGCGGGTGCGTTGCATGCGGGCACATATGCAGAGGACCGGGAGGCCATCGCGGATGCCGTGGCCCGGCTCTTCAACGCGTCACCCAATGCCAGCAAGATCCTAAGTCGGCGTGAGTCTCACATCCTCCGCGGTGTCGGCAAGGGCGTCGACTCCGCCGTTCTTCAGACCGAAATCGGCGTAGTCACAGACTTCCGCAGGCCCGCGAGCGTGCTGCCAGCATCCCTGAGCAAAGTCCTGCACCGAGAGGCCATGCCGCGATTTCTTGTCGCCACAGCGTTCACGCGCTGATGGTGAGGAAATCGGACATCGACTCCGCCGAGTAGCGACCGTCGTGAACGGCATCGACGAAGCCTGGTCCAGCCTGTCCGAGGTGAGCAAAGTCATCCGGGTTCTTGGCAACATCTCGCAGCACGGTTTCCAGCGAGTCGACGGTCGCTTCGACGATTGGAAGTTCACGGCCAGTCTGCTCACGGACCGTCTCCCTAGTCCGAGCGTCGACGTGGCTGACAACCAGCCGACCCGAGGCCATCGCTTCGCAAGCGGCAACACCATAACTACCCAGAAGGAACTGATCGAGGACGACGTCCGCATCGGCGTAGAGGGCAGGCATTTGCGCGTGTGGCACACCGACAATCTGGCGGTACTCGATGACTCCCTCCGCGTCCAGCCGACGCAGCATCGGCTCGATTCGGTCTGTCCCCTTCATCCATTTCTGGGAAGGTGCGTGGACAACCACCGGGACGTCTCGACGGGCAGGCGACGCTTGCTCGACGTTCCAACGCGCAGGATCGACGACGACGGGGCACCAGATCGCGCCCGGGACCCACTCAAGCAGGTCGGGGGTCGACACAAACACCGGAACCCCGGCCCTCCTGACGAGTTTGAGGCTCTCTTCAGCCCCATCAGACAGAAGATGCACAGGCGCACGGGGATCTCGAAAAGGTGACCAGCGGTGCTGATGCGCGTGCTGATGCGGCGGCCGAATATCGCTGCCGTGGAACATCAGCGCGCCTTTGATGCCGTGGTCTCCAAAGAACTCGATCTCTCGCACGGGGTCTGATCCGAAATGCCTGCCCAGGAGGGGAAGACCCGATTCCCAGATGACATGCGTCTGCCGGAGCAAGAATTCCACGAAGCCACGGTGCCAAACCGACGACCTCTGGAACACGGCCATCGGAACCGCGAGATCGACATGTGGCGTAAACGGATCCGGGACGACACCATGCAGAGCGACCGCTGCCACGCGGTGATCACCGCGTTCCGCAGCCCGCGCCCATTCAAATCCCTGACCCGCGGTATTAGCGGGCCCGATGACAAGGCGGATAGGCGAGTCCGCAACCGTGGGGATCGAAGGAACCTGGTCGCTCGAAAATCGAAAACGGGAACGATCCGCGATCTTGCCCAGGAGTCCTCGCCCTGACGCGATGCGCCGAGCAAGTCTCCGAAATGGAGAGGGCGCCCTGTCGAGGATCATGAGCGGATCGAGCATCGTGCCTCCGTCGTGACGTCTGTGATGCGAGTCTAGCTAGCGCGCGCAGCGCTCGAACGTACGAGGTGAGTCTCAGGAAATCCGAGGCGGGCCCGATGGTAGCGTTGCGGGAATGAAAAAGTTGTGGAGCGCGCTCCAAGATCTGCTCCCGCTGCTGCCTGGTAGAGCGCGGCGTTTTCTTGGGATCTATGTGGTGTGCACCGCAGTTCTGGCCCTCTTCGATGTCGCCGCGATGTCGCTCCTGGTGCTGATCATCACTCCGGTCGCGTCCGGGACGCCGATCGAACTCCCTTTCCTGGGCGAGCTGCCCGCCAGTGCGACGCCGTGGGTTCTACTCACTGCCTGCTCACTGATCATTGTGAAGAGCGCGCTCGCGGTGATCATGCACTGGATCGCAACGCGCCAGTTTGCGATCTACGAGTTTGAGATCGGTGCCCGGATGTTTCGCGCCTACCTTGGCTCCAGTTGGGAAGAACGCTCCAAGCGAAGCACCGCTGAGTTCACACGAATCGCTGACACCGGAATTTCCGTGGCGATCTCGAGCCTCGTCTTGTCTCTCCTGACGATCCCGGGCAACGTCCTCACCGTCTTGTTGACGCTGGCGGTGCTGATCATTGCCCAGCCCCTCACGGCCCTGGTGTCACTCGCGTATCTTGGCATCGCCGCCGCGATCATCAACCAAGTGATCGGAAAGCGCACGTTGCGGGCTTCCCGAACCAACTTGGATTTCAGCTACCGGGTGGCCCGCCTCCTCACCGAGATGGTCGAGGCGATGAAGGAACTGACACTCCGAGGCCGGCTGGACGAGATCCAAGGCGTGGTGGCGCATCACCGCAAGGGCGCGGTCGCAGCAAGAGCGTCAATGTCGTTCCTTTCGATCATTCCGCGCTATGGCTATGAGGTGGCGCTCATCGGCGGCTTCATTCTGGTGGGAGGCGTGGGCTATCTCATGGGAGGGGCCACGCAGGCCATCATTGCGGTCGCGATGTTTGGAGCCGCAGGCATCCGACTTGTCCCCGCTCTCACCGGCGTCCAGTCTGCGCTCATCACTGCGACCGCGAGCCTGCCGTGGGTGAATGACGTGGTCAATGACCTCCGTGGCGCTGAAGCGAACACAACCGACGCCCTCGGTGGCGACGACGCCGTCGAACTGCCGGCGAAACCTGTCGCGCTCTCGCTCCGAGATATTGCGTTCCGCTACCCCACGGGCACGAGCCCCGTACTCCTCGGGCTAGACCTCGACGTTCCACTCGGGTCCTCCCTCGGGATCGTCGGACCGTCTGGATCGGGCAAGTCGACGTTGATCGATATTCTCCTTGGCCTCCGTGTACCCACCACGGGCAAGATTTCGATTGACGGAACGCCGCTCACAGATGTGATTCATGCCTGGCGATCCCGTATCGGGTACGTCCCGCAGAAGGTCACTCTCTTCGATGGCACCATCGGTCAGAACGTTGCGCTGACCTGGGAAGACGACTACGACCGAGACAAGGTCATCGAGGTTCTAGAAAAGGCTCAGCTTGGCTCGCTCATCACGTCCCGCGAGGGGGGTATCGATGAGCGCATCGGTGAGCGTGGCGTGTCTCTTTCCGGGGGCCAACAACAGCGCCTCGGTATTGCGCGCGCGCTTTACTCCGACCCAATCATCTTGGTGCTCGACGAGGCCACAAGTGCCCTCGATTCCAAGACGGAGGACGATGTCGTCACGGCGATCAAGCAACTCCAAGGAGAGGTCACCCTCATCGCCGTCGCACACCGAATCTCAACCATCAAGGACTACGACCAAATCTGCTACCTCGATAGCGGGCGTGTCCTTGGCAAGGGATCGTTCAGCGAACTGGCCGCGCAGGTGCCGCAATTCGCGATCCAAGTTCAACTCGCCGGCCTGGGTGCGACGGACTGGACCCAGACTGGACCCGAGGTCTAGACGCGACTGCTGGCTCCAGCAGCGCGGCGCAGAAAGCTCCGCACCCGTCCAATGGCCCCCCAGAACCGAGCCGAACTCGGGTAAGCGGTGTAGTCGACAGGCGGCTGCGCACAAATCGCCTCGAGTTCGGCTACCGAGACACCAAGTTTCTTGGCGATGAACTCGTGGTCCTGGGTCCGCAGGTCGAGCGGGTAGTTCGTCGTCTCCATCAGTGCCAGCGCCTCATCTCGCGTCAACTGACCTGAGAGGATCAGCGAGGAGTAGTGGGCCAGACGCTTGTCATAGCCGAACTTGTGCGGGAGGTAGTACCCCTGAAAGTACCGCGTGAATACGGACTCGTAGTGCTTGCCTCCGTAATCACGCCAACCGACGTTCTCGGCGATGTCCTTCTTGGCATCCTCGACGAAGTACGGCATGAAGTTTAGGGGTCGCACAGTCTTCACGCCGAGCACCATGGGGTACCAAACATGCCGCTTGAACATCCCCATGACCGGGTACGTCTCGAGTTTGCGGGTGCCAAATCGCTTGTGAACAGCTTTGAGATGCCGGGCGTCGCTCGCGTTATAGCCCCATGACTCTGGAAGAACCGACTCGGTCGCCGCGTTCCCACCCGACAGGATGTAGCGGATCCCGTATTTGCGCGCCTGGGTGTAGGCCACGTATCCAAACGCGTGATCAGTCGGAATGTCGCAGTTCGCGAGAGAGGCCTTGAAGAACGCGAGCTGCAGGTCCTTCATCTCGCGCCAATCGACGACGTGGGTGTACAGGTCAAGATTGAGAGAAGTCACAAGACTGTGAATATTGCCCACGGCGAGCTCAGAGTTCCACCCACTGTCGAAGTGGACGAGCAGCGGCCGCAAACCCAATCGCACGGCCTGCAACGTGAGATATGTACTGTCAACACCGCCAGAGACACCAATGACGCAGTCGTATTGCTTGCCACGGCCGGCATCTTTGATGGTGGCAACGAGTTGCTCGAGTTCCTCGCGACGCTCGCCCCGTTGCGCGCGCCGCAGGTCAGCAGCGAATACTTCATCGAAACGGATCGCGTGAGAGGAGACGCCGTCTTCGTCGAACCAGATATCGGGGTCAGTCGTATCCATGATCGTGCGGGTGCACCGCTGATATGGTCGCTCCTCGGCCGCCATCGGTCCTGCCTCTCTCTTGACGCCGCGGCCAAGTCTACGCGCGCCACCATCGGCAAGATTTGCCTGCGAGAGGACGTCAATCCGACCACCGCTCTGTGGAGCGCCGTGCCTCGGTTCACTCCGTAGACTCGTGCGCATGCCCAAGGACCCCTCAGACGTGACGGCGGCGCCCTCCCAGAGGCGACCACGAATTCTTTGTGTCTCCTTTTCCCCGATTTTCGAGGACGCACGCGTGCTGCGGCAGATCGCGGTGCTTCGTGAACATGGCGACGTGGTCACAGTGGGATACGGTCCCAAGCCGTCCGGCGCTGCGGCGCATATTGAGGTGCCTTCCGACGCTGTGTCGCTGCCTCGCACGCCGCTTGGTGTAGCGAAACTGGCTCTCCGCGCCCACCGGTCGGTCGAGCTGACGGCACCGGGCGAAGTCGCAGTGGAGAGGTTCGTGAAGGATCGAGGCCCATATGACCTCGTCGTCGCGAATGACGCCCGGGCATTGCCGCTCGCTTTCCACGCGGCCGGTGGTGCACCAGTGTGGGCAGACATGCACGAATGGGCGCCACATGAGACTGCGAGCCTCCTGAGTTGGCGCATCCTCGTAGCTCCGTACATGGAGTACTTGTGCCGCACGTATTTGCCCAGCACGTCGGCTGTCACCACGGTCAGCGCGGGCCTCGCGGAGCTATACCACCAGCACTTCGGGGTAGAGACAGGGGTAGTCCGGAGCGCCCCGCCTTTTCATGATCTTGCGCCAAAGCCCGTCCAGGGCGGCGTCATTCGCCTTGTTCACAGCGGAATCGCGGACACCCGACGAAACTTGCCCACTTTGATCGAAGCGATCGACAAACTTGGCGAAGGTTTCACCCTCGATCTGTTCTTGGTAGAGGTTCCAGGAGGCCACCTCGACGCACTGAAAGGCATGGCGGCCACGCGGCCAGGAGTGACGGTGCACGATCCGGTCCCGCCGGCGACGCTGCCAAACGTGCTCAACGACTTCGACCTCGGGGTCTTCCTGTTTCCCATCAAGACATTGAGTCAACGCCATCACCTTCCGAACAAGTTCTTTGACTTCGTTCAGGCGCGACTTGGCCTCGTATTCTCCTCCGCACCCGAGATCGAGGCGCATATTGGCAAGTACGGACTGGGGGTCATCACGGCAGACACAAGCGCCGATGCGCTCGTTGACTCACTCCAACGACTGACGCCCGACGATGTCATGCGCTTCAAGAACGCGGCTCACGAGGCGGCGCACGCATTGTCAAACGAATCGGACAGTGCCTTTCAGCACGCACTGATCGAACGACTCCTGGTGGATCGCAAATGAAGGTGGTCGTCGCAACACGGATCTATGGTCCGGAGGTCTCCGCGGCCTCGGGCATCCTGCGCACGTGGGCTGAGGAGTTTCGCGACCGTGGCTGGAAGGTGACAGTGCTCACCGCACGGCCACCTCGTGGTGCCGTGATCGACGATCCTCCGGGAATCGATATTCGCCGGGCACGCGTGAAGCGAGACAAGCAGCAATACGTGCGGGGATACCTCAGCTACATGAGTTTCGATATCCCGCTTGCGTTCCGCCTGTTGTTCTCTCGGCGCGCCGACCTCTACATAGTGGAGCCGCCACCGACAACGGTTGCAGTGGTGCGGGTCATCAGCTTCCTCCGTCGAACGCCATACGCCGTTCGGGCAGCGGACTACTGGACCGAGGCTGCGGAACTCGCGACGAACTCAAAGTTCGTGATCGGCTTTCTCCGCCGCTTGGAGGCGTGGGGGCTAAATGGCGCACGGATGCTCTTCGCTGCGCATCAGCCCTTGCTTGACCGGCTCCGGGCAGTGGGTATCTCGGCACCCGGTCGCCCGATCGGTTTCGGTGCAGACACGAAGGACTTCCGGTATGAGGAACACCCTCCCGCCGACCCGCCTGTCTTCGTCTACGCAGGCACCTATTCCGAGTGGCACGCGGCGGAAATCTTCGTCGATGCGCTGACAAGAGTTGTTGAGAAGTATCCGGGCGCTCAGCTTGCGTACTACGGCAATGGCGAGGATCGAGAAGAACTGCAGGAGCGCGCTCGACGCCTTGGCATTCACGAGAACGTCTCATTCTCGCCACCGATCCCACCCTCGAAGCTGTCGGAGATCCTCAGCCGTGCGACGGTGTCCGTTGCGAGCTTGGCGCCGGTCGCGGCGAACGAGTACGCGGTGGCCACGAAGGTGTACTCATCACTTGCGTCGGGTTGCCCCGTGCTCTTCGCGGGCGTGGGCCCTACCTCCGAGCTCATCGCTGAGATTCCGTTCTCCGGTGCGGGCGTGGCGATGGGCTACGACGTGGACGCCGCAGCGGAGGCAATGCTCAACGCGGCATCGAATCCACTCCCACCTTCAGAGCGATCGCGTCTCGCCGCATGGTCTGCGGACCGCTACTCGCTTGCCTCTATTGCTCGTGCCGTCGTTGACGAGAGCGCCCGCATTGCCAAGAGCCACAAGCGCTGACACCCCACGCCACGTGCCGTCAATCCGGACACGTGCAGGTGACGGGTCCACGGTTCCAGACATGGCATCATGGATTCATCTGGGTGCCGCCGCGACCGGCGCTCGCCATTGGCCCCTCGCGATCTGGAGACCTTGACGTGTGCGGCATTTTCGGGTTTGTCGGGTCCCAGCCACTTGACCGCTCATCGACGAAGACCCTTGTGGACCACGCGCAACAGCGCGGGCGCGACTCAAGCGGTCTGGTGATTCATGAGACCGACGGCTACCACGCTTACCGTGCGGACTTGCCAATTGACCGCCTGTTGAAGCGCACGCCCGAACTGGGCCGAGTGTTCTTCGGCCACAGCCGTCTTGTCACGAACGGCACTGCGGACAACCAGCCGGTGCTGCGCGATCAGGTGGTGGTGATTCACAACGGCATCGTCGTGAACGAGGATGCCGTGTGGACTGAGGTGGGGAAAGAGCCTGCTCTCACCATTGACACGGAGGTCATCCCGGCCATCGTCGCAGCACAACTCGACAAAGGCGCGAGCGTCGAAGAGGCTGCCGCACGCGTACTTGAGTTAGCCGAGGGCATCGTCGCGTCGGCCGTTTTGGTCCCTGCTCAAGGCAAGCTCGCCTTGATGTCGAACAACGGCAGCCTCTACCTGGGTGACATGGATGGCGGCAAGGTGTTTTCTTCCGAGCGCTACCCTCTCACGCAGATCGGCGCAGAGAACATCACTCAGGTGCGAGATCCGATCGTTATCGACGTTCCTGCCCACGCTGGTGACGCGCCAGTCAAGGAGTGGGCCAACCGTTCCATTGATTTGGTGCCGGGCCTGGGGGTGTCGATGGAAGAAGAGCAACTTCTCATCTATCCCACACCCAATTTCCGGCGGTGCACTCGCTGCGTGCTTCCCGAGACCATGCCTTACATCGAGTTCGATGCTGACGGAGTCTGCAACTACTGCCTCAACTACAAACCCCGCAACCAGCCTCGCCCCAAAGAGGAACTCTTCGAACTCATCGAGCCGTTCAGACGCGCAAGCGGTGACGAAGTGATCGTGCCGTTCTCGGGAGGACGCGACAGTTGCTATGCCTTGCATCTCATCGTCCACGACCTCGGCTTGCGCCCTATCACCTACACGTACGACTGGGGAATGGTGACCGACCTTGGTCGGCGCAATATCAGCCGGATGTCCTCAAAACTTGGCGTCGAGAACATCATCGTCGCCGCAGACATCACCAAGAAGCGCGACTACATCCGCCGCAACCTCAACGCGTGGATCAAGAGCCCTCACCTCGGCATGTTGAGCGTGCTGACCGCCGGTGACAAGCACTTCTTCCGTCACATCGAGACCGTCAAGCGTCAGACGGGCATTTCACTCAACCTGTGGGGCATCAACCCGCTGGAAGTCACCCACTTCAAGGCCGGCTTCCTTGGCGTGCCGCCCTACTTTGCCGAGGACCGTGTCTACACCCATGGCGCGATGAAGCAGTTGCGTTACCAGTCGCTCCGCTTCCGCGCCATGCTGAAGAGCCCGGGCTACTTCAACCGATCGCTGTGGGACACCCTGTCCGGCGAGTACTACCGCAGCTTCACCGAGAAGACTGACTACTTCCACGTCTTTGACTACTGGCGCTGGGATGAGCGACAGATCGAGGACACACTTGACTCCGAGTACGACTGGGAGCACGCTCCAGACACCCAGACCACGTGGCGCATCGGTGACGGCACCGCAGCGTTCTACAACTACGCGTACTACACGATCGCGGGCTTCACTGAGCACGACACGTTCCGGAGCAACCAGGTGCGTGAAGGCGATCTCACCCGCGAGGAGGCACTGCGCCTTGTGGAAGAGGAGAACGCCCCGCGGTACCCCAATCTCAAGTGGTACCTCGATGTCGTTGGTGTCGACTTCACCCAGGCAATCAAGGCGATCAACGACACCCCTCGCCTCTACCTCGAGGGCTAACGGGCAGCTGACTCGCTCAGGTCTTCGGACTCGAGCGCTTTCGACTCGCACAGGTGCGGCCACAGCAGAACGAGAAGTCCCGCGAACGCGGCGCTTCCGAGTATCCATGTGGCCGTTGGCCCAACAAGCGCGCCGGGCCACCACCACTCCGCGCCCGCGTCGAGGTTGAGCCCCTGCTGGTCAGCGCCCGTGATGTAGCGGCGGATGTTGACCTGAAGTGCGACAAGGTTGGCCCCCGCGAGCGCAGCAAAAAGTGTCGCTGTTTGAAGCCTTCCAAACCGCAAGGTCAGGCCTGGGACCTCTGTGACAAGCACGAATCCGAACAGCACCACAAGTGGCAACAGGTACCTGGGCTGCAGATTCTCACCGACCTTGTCACCCCCCACCGTGAGCACATAGACGGGCAGTGCAGTCAGCACAACGAGCACGCCCACGAGGGAGATGACCTTGCGCCACGGTGCACGGCTCAGCGCGGTGAAGCCGACCGCAACAAACGACGACACCGCTGCCCACGGCACCATCGCCGGCATGGCCGTATCGAGCCAACCGAGTCCCCACGATCCCCAGACTCCCGTCCAAAGGAACGGGAGCATGAGGAAGTTGTACGCAGCCAATCCACTTCCGGAGATCTGTTCTTCCACACCCGGCAGCACGTTCGCAGAGATCCCATTGTCGCTTGTGAAGCCTTCGAAGCCAACGCCCGCCTGGCCCGCCATTGTGAAGAAGACAAGCGCGATCACCAAGCCCCCCGCAGGCAGGATCGCCCTCATCAACCAATCGCGAGTCCGTTCCCACGTCAGGATGAGCACCACAACTGTCGCGCCCGACGCGTAAACCGCCGCGTCGCCACGTGAGCCCGCGGCCATGAGAACGGCCACAAGGTATATACCCGCGAACGCCCAACGGCGTCGCCCCGTGGACTCAAACCAGCCGAGCAAAGCCAGGAACGCCGAGCCCACACCCATCACCGCCCAACCACTTGGGTTGTTCGACGGAATGATGAACACGCCCAGCGGTACTGACGTCACCAGCCATCCCCACATGAGGGTCCGCCGGCGCGATTCGCTCAACAGCCCCGCGAGGGCCGTAGCGAGTGCGACGAAGAGCGCGGCGTTGACCACTCTCATCACGAGCGCGCTCTGCTGCACGTCCGAACCGGCAAGCACCCTCATCGTCGAGTAGTAGACAGGCGGGTACTCCCCATAGAAGTTGCCCCGCCTCGTCTCAAAGGTATTGCCGTCCCAGTTGTCCCAACCAGGCTCCTGACAGGCCGCACTTCGCTCGGGGTTCTGGACATAACAGAAGATCTGCCCAAAGCCATGGGCCACCTCGCGCAAGTCACTGGCCGAACCTGGCTCACAGTGTTCACTGCCGCCGTTCGCACACCACGTGCTGATCAGGTGATAGTCGTCGTCTGGGCCTGCGCCAATCGGCGAAGCGAAACCCCAGCACACGAGTGCCACGAAGGCCGCGACAGGAGTGAGGAGCCACCGCCACCGTGCAGTGAACCAGCGGAACGGCGTCGTCATCGTTTTCCCCAGCGAACTCTGGCCCACAACTCAACGGAGGGCTTCTTGAATCGACGTCGCGAGCCTACCCCAGGGCCTCGGTCGCGCCGTGCTGCCCGCATCGACACCTAGAATCGAGTCATGAAGATTGCCGTCATCGCCCTCGGAAAGATCGGGCTCCCACTCGCCGTGCAGTTCGCGAACAAGGGACACGAGGTGGTTGGCGTTGACGTCAACCAAACCGTGGTGGACCTCGTCAACGCTGGCAAGGAGCCGTTCCCGGGCGAGGCACACCTCCAGGAACACCTGAGCGAGCTTGTGCCGGCGGGAAAACTGCGGGCGACAACGGACTATGCCGACGCCGTTCCTGGCGCCGACGCGGTGGTCCTGGTGGTGCCGCTGTTCGTGGACGACGAGGCTCGTCCCGACTTCGGCTGGATGGACGCGGCCACCGAGTCGCTCGGCAAGCACCTCACCAAAGGCACGCTCGTCTCGTATGAGACGACGCTGCCCGTCGGGACCACCCGCACCCGCTGGAAGCCTCTCCTCGAGAAGATCTCCGGTCTCACCGAAGGTGAAGACTTCCACCTGGTCTTCTCCCCTGAGCGCGTACTGACGGGCCGTGTCTTCGAGGACCTCCGCAAGTACCCCAAGCTTGTCGGTGGCCTTTCGGAGGCGGGCGCTGTTCGCGCGATCGAGTTCTACAACGCGGTGCTCGACTTCGACGAGCGACCCGACCTCAAGCGCGCCAATGGTGTCTGGGACCTGGGTTCCGCGGAGGCCGCCGAGCTCGCGAAACTTGCCGAGACCACGTACCGCGACGTCAACATTGGCCTCGCCAACCAGTTCGCACGCTTCGCTGCAGACAACGGCATCGACGTGTACCAGGTGATCGAGGCGTCGAACTCGCAGCCCTACAGCCATATCCACCAGCCGGGCATCGCCGTGGGCGGTCACTGCATCCCGGTCTACCCCCGTCTGTACCTCTGGAACGACCCGGCAGCCACCGTGGTGGCGGCGGCCCGCGCCGCCAACGCCGGCATGCCGGACTACACGATCGGCCTGCTCGAGGGTGCTTACGGAGACCTCAGTGGCGCCCGCGTCGTGGTGCTCGGAGCGTCGTACCGTGGTGGCGTCAAGGAGACCGCCTTCTCGGGTGTGTTCGCAGCCGTCGAGGCCATCAAGGCGCGTGGCGCACAGGCACTCGTCCACGACCCCATGTACACGGACGACGAGTTGACGAAGATGGGCTTCACTCCATTCCATCTGGGCGACGAGGCCGACGCCGCAGTGGTCCAGGCGGACCACGCTGAGTATCGCGAACTGACGCCGGCAGACCTTCCCGGCATCAAGGCCTTCATCGACGGCCGTCGCGTCTCAAGCGCGGACAAGTGGCCCGGGATCGCCTACCGCGTCATCGGCAAGGCGCTCACGAACGCGAGCTGACGTTCTCTGAGTCGTTCGCTTCGCCTGCGCTTGCGCGCACCTGAAGCTCAGGAGCGGGCGCCACGTCCTTCGCGCGGAGCAACGGCCAGAGCACCGCAAGCAAGCCTGCAAAGGCCGCGCTTCCCAGTGCCCACGTGAGCGTCGGTCCGAGCAGTGCACCGTCCCACCACCACTCCGCGCCCGAGTCAAGGTTCAATCCTTGGACGTCCGTCCCGGTCACGTAACGCCGGATGTTGATCTGCAGTGCCAACGCGTTCGCACCTGCCAAGCACAGGAGTACTACCGCGGTCTGAGTACGTGTCAGGCGTACGGCCCGCGCGCCGGGGGTTCCCGTCACGAGCAGCATGGCGAACAGGACGATCAAGGGCAGGAAGTAGCGCGGCTGCACGACGTCGCCCACCACGTTGCCCGCACGGGTCAAGAGGAACACCGGCAGCGCGACGAGCACTGTGAGGACTCCCCCAATGGACACGAGTTTGCGCCAGTTCAGGTGGGCAACGCCAGCGAACCCGACGACGACAAAGCAGGCCACCATCGACCACCGAACCACCGCTGGCAGCGGAGTGTCGAGCCAACCGAGGCCCCACGTGCCCCACACGCCCACCCAAAGGTCCGGAATCTGCAGCACGTTGTAGATCGCGAGCGCTGCACCGGCTGCGGGCTCCGCTGACTCGACCACACCTGACCCACTCGAGACCCCGCCTCCGCTTGAAGACTGTGCCGCGGCTCCTGACGTGTTCGCGGTGAGGTAGAGCGAATACGCGAGGGCGACACCCACGGCAAGCAATGCCGCTCTTGCAAGCCAGGTCCGGTTCTTCTCGATTGTGAGAAGCGCAGCGACTGCGGACGCGCCGATCACGTACGTCGCCCCGTCGGCTCTCGAACCTGAAGCGATGAGGACGCCGAGTATGTAGATTGCGCCAAGCGCCCAACGCCTTCGGCCGGCTGCTTCCATCCAACCCAGCGCGGCCAGGTAGGCCGTTCCTACGCCGGTCACCGTCCACCCGCTCGGGTTATTTGAGGGGACGAGGAACACACCCAGTGGAACGAGTGTGATCAACCAGCCCCACGTAAGGGTCTGGCGACGAGAAGTGCCGAGCAGGCATGCAAGAGCTGTTGCGAGCCCAACGAAGATCGCAGCATTGACAAGCCGCATCGTGAGGGCGCTCTTCACCAAGTCGTCATCCGCGAAGACACGCATCGTCGAGTAGTAGGGGGCTGGGTAGTCACCAATGAAGTTGCCACGGTTGGTGAGATAGAGCGGTCCGTCGAGCTCAAGTCCCCACCGCTCCTGGCATTGCGCGCTCACCGTCTGGCTGCGTGCAAAGCACACAGCGTGACGGAAGGCCGTGTCAACGTGTCGAGTGAGTGAGTCGACCCCGATCTCACACGCCTCGGTCCCGCCGCGGGTGCACCACACACTGGCTAAGTGGTAGTCATCGTCCGGGCTCGCGCCAACGGGCGATGCGAAAGCCCATACGCTCAGCGTCAGCATGGCAAGGACGGGAGCAAGGTGTATCCACCGGAATCGCATCGCAATACGTCGCACGACGCCTGCTCGCGCGTCAGCCACTACGGCGCCTCCTCATCTTGGTGAATGGGGCGACCGTGCCCGAACGTATTTTATGCAGGCAGTTCGGGATCACGCTGAACAAGGACGTGTCCACGTGTCACCCGTTGCCTCCACACCACAGCGAGGACGGTCGCCTGTGCAACGCCTGAGGCAAGCTCCGTGCTTCCGAG
>CAZRHL010000016.1:0-22241 GCA_964600005.1 uncultured Demequinaceae bacterium | reverse complement strand
CGACCGACGAGATTGCTGCGGCCGACGTCGCCACCGACCTTGAGGTCGCGCCAGTCGAAGCGGAGATCGTTGACGAAGACGCGATCATCGAGGTCGAGCCGCCTCAGCGCCCGCTCACGCGCTTCGGACGCGCGGTCGACGACCTTGACGAGTTTCACGACATCGTCGCCGCGCAGAACGCAGTGGTACGCCCCTCCGTCATGGAGGCGATTCTCAACCGACTCGAGAACCGCTTCCCCGGATCGGATGCTCTTGCTCGTGCGGCGCTCGCTGCTCGCGAGCGCGCGCAGGCACCCGCACCGTTCAGGCCCGGCCCGCTTCTCGTGTCGTTGTTCCTCGTCACCGTCTTCGTGGCGTCGATGGTCGCCATCGACCGCATCCAGACGCCGATCGACCCGATCGGCGACGGCGACCCTGGCGAGAGCTACCCCGAGTTCAGCTTCGCTCCGAAGCCTCCCGGCTCCGAGTAGGCACCGCGGGGTGCACTCCGGAATAGCGGGGGCCTACGATCATGTTGCCTAGTCAGCATTCGCGTCACATTTAGCAAAGGGCTCAACCCGTGTCTGAGATTCGCAACGTCATCATCGTAGGCTCCGGCCCCGCCGGCTACACCGCCGCCATCTACGCCGCTCGAGCCGGGCTGAACCCCCTCGTCGTCGCGGGTTCCATCACCGCTGGTGGTGCGCTGATGAACACGACCGAGGTGGAGAACTTCCCGGGCTTCGTCGAGGGCGTTCAGGGGCCTGAGCTCATGCAGACGCTGCAGGCTCAGGCGGAGAAGTTCGGCGCCGAGGTGATGTTCGATGACGCGACGGCGCTCCAGCTGGAGGGCGACATCAAGACCGTCACTGTCGGGATGGGCACCGTCTACCAGACCCGCGCCGTCATCCTCGCGATGGGATCTGCGTACAAGGAGATCGGCCTGGAGGACGAGAAGCGACTGTCGGGCAAGGGCGTCAGCTGGTGCGCGACCTGCGATGGCTTCTTCTTCCGCAACCAGGACGTCGTTGTCATTGGTGGCGGCGACTCGGCAATGGAAGAGGCGACGTTCCTCACTCGCTTCGCGAACAAGGTGACGATCGTCCACCGCCGTGACGAGTTGCGTGCCTCGAAGGTGATGGCGGACCGCGCCAAGGCTGACCCCAAGATCGAGTTCGTGTGGAACTCCGAGGTCATCGGCCTTGAGGGCGATGTGAAGCTCGAAGGCGTCACGGTGCGCAACCGCGTCACCGGCCTCGAGTCGACGCTGCGTGCCACCGGGATGTTCGTTGCAATCGGCCACGACCCCCGCTCGGAGCTCGTCAAGGGCGTGGTCGACACTGATGCCGAGGGCTATGTCCAGGTCGAGGGCCGCACCACTTATACGAATGTGCCCGGCGTCTTTGCTTGCGGTGACCTCGTGGACAACCGATACCGCCAGGCGATCACCGCCGCTGGTTCGGGTTGTGCGGCAGCGCTCGACGCCCAGCGGTGGCTTGAGGACCTCGAGGACGCTGAGCACGGTCTCGATGAGAAGCAGCTGCTGCAGGGTGGGGCGCGGTGACCGAGGTCGTTCACGCCACCACCGACTCCTTCACGGCTGATGTCCTTGAATCCGACATCCCCGTCGTTGTCGATTTCTGGGCAACGTGGTGTGGGCCCTGCCGTGCTGTCGCACCGATTCTCGATGAGCTCTCATCGGACTACCGGGGCCGGCTCAAAGTGGTGAAGGTCGACACCGACGCGAATCCTGATCTCGCGATGGCCTACGGCGTGATGTCGATTCCTACACTCACGTTCTTCCGGGACGGCGCCGTGGTGAAGAGCATCGTGGGAGCCAAGCCGAAGGCCGCGCTCATCGGCCATTTTGACGAGGTGCTCGGCGCCTGAGCGTGCCCATTGACGCGTTATCCAACGGGCCGAGAATTTTCCCTCGATCTGGACCCAACGCTTTGCGTGACTGCGACGTTATAGTGCTGTCCACCTAGCCCAGAAAAAGGGGGGCGCTATGCGCGCGCACCGAGGCTTCTATGTGGCTGCCGCAATCGGCGCCGCAACCCTCGCACTCACTGCTTGCTCCAGCGACGACAAGCCTGAAGACAAGAAGAGCTCGACGTCCATCTCATCCATCATGGGTGTGCCTGACTACGCAAACGTCGACTGGGACGCGCAACAGCGCGCTATCGAAGAAGAGACCGCCAAGTGCATGCGCGAGGCCGGCTGGGAGTACACCCCGGTCGAGTACCCCGACATGGGCAGCGACATGGGTGACTACAGCGAAGAGGACGAGCTGAAGCGCCTCGAGCGCGAGGGTCTCGGCATCACCTACTGGACTCTCAACAACTACAGCGAAGACGGCGACTATGTGGACCCATGGGCCGAGTGGGAAGACCCCAACATGGACTACACGTCGACGCTGACCGAGGCTGAACTCGAGGCGTACAACGAGGCGCTGTGGGGTGTGTGGGTTGACGCTCCCGCTGGCAGCGAAGCCGCCGAGGTCGGGGTGGGCGATGACATCTGGATCGACCCGAACCCCCAGGTGCAGGAGTCGAAGGGCTGCTACGAGCTGGCCCAGGAACTCGTCTATGGCGATGACCCGTCGAACAACCCCGAGTACTGGGATCTGATCGTGCCGTTCTACGACGACCTGAACGCTCGCGTCGAAGCCGACCCGCGCATTGCGGAGCTGAACGAGAAGTGGTCGAAGTGCATGAAGGACGCCGGATACGACTTCAAGACCCAAGATGACTTCTGGGAGTGGGTGTACACCGAGTTCGACAGTCGCCAGCAGGAGGTGCTCGGCGAGGACTTCTACCAGGACCCGTTCGCTGACTGGAGCGATGACGAGATCAATGAGTTCTTCGAGAACGCGAGCCAGGAAGAGCTTGACGAGATGTTCAAGCAGCCTGAGCTGACCGCTGATCAGCGTGCGCAGCTCGAGGAGATTCTTGACGAAGAGATCAAGATCGCCGTCGCCCAGTTCACGTGTGGATCCGAGCTCGACAAGAAGATCGGAGACATCTACACCGAGATCGAAGAGAAGTTTGCTCTCGAGCACGAAGATGAGCTCCGCGCACTCGCAGCGCAGCTGAACGGAAGCAAATGAACCGCAATCGCCTCGTAGGCGGCGCGCTCGGCCTCGTCGTCGGCGCCGGAGCTATCGGATGGATCGCCGGTGCGACCATCACGTCTCCTGCCGAAGCCGCTGCGCGAGCTCAGCCGCCCACGCCGTCTCTCATCACGGCTGATGTCGACCAGCGAGTGCTGTCGGCCGACATCATCGCGCGGGGTTCGATCGATTTTGACGACCCCATCTCGCTCTCACTCAAAGGCTCCGTTGGAGGCGATGTCGAGACGCAGATCGTCACGGCGGTGCCCGAGGTGGGCACCGAGCTGACCGACGGGTCCGTCGCCCTTGAGGTGGCGGGCCGGCCGGTGATCTTGCTCACCGGCGACCTGCCCGTCTACCGCGATTTGCGGCCGGGATCGTCTGGCGACGATGTCGAGCAGCTCGAACTCGCGCTCAACCGCCTGGGGCTGCTGTCGAACCCGGACCGCACGTGGGGTCCGGAGACGGGCGCAGCCATCCAGGCGCTGTACGCGAACGCCGGCTACACCGCGAACACCACCTCGGATGCCGACCGTGATGCGCTCGACGCAGCGCGCGATGCGTCCCGCATGGCGAACCAGGCCGTTCAGGATGCTCAGAAGGCACTGAACGAGGCAGGCGGCGCGACGGGCTCGAGCCTCGTCGAGGCACAGAACGGCGTTGCCGACGCTCAAGCGTCGCTGACGGCCGCGACTGCTGCGCGGACGGCCGCAATCGCCAGCGCCAACGGCGATCTCACGATCGCCCAACAGGAACTGACCGACGCGAACACCTCCGGCACACCCGCGCCGGGCACCCCGGACTACATCGCCCTCCAAAACGCCGTGACGAACGCTCAGAACGCCGTCACTGCGGTGACAGCGGAGCAGGATGCGCTCGTCCGCTCTGCGCAGAGCGCACTGGACGTCGCCAAGGCCCGCCTCAAGGAGGCACAGAGCCCGGGCGACACCACCGCTCTGCGTCGTGCACTCGAGGACGCTCGCCGTCAGCAGACCGACGCTTCAGCGCAGCTTGTCGAGGCGGAGAAGAAGGCTGGCACGTGGATTCCCGCGGGCGAGCTTATCTTCGTCAAGCGCCTCCCGGTCCAGGTCAACGACACCTCGGTGTCTCGCGGTGAGACCGTGTCCGGAAGCTTCATGACGGTCTCGGGTGCGGACATCGCAATGACCGTCGGCGTGTCCGAACAGGATGCCCGTCGCCTTGAGGTGGGCGACAAGGTCATCATCGATGAGCCTGACCTGCTCGAGGAGCCGATCGAGGCGTTCATCTCCGAGATCCCCGAAGGCGGTTCGTCTGGCCGCGTCCAGATGACGGTCTCCTTCGAGAACCTTCCCGACATTCTCATCGGCTCCAACGTTCGCGTCATCATCCCCGTCGAATCGACGGCCGGCGAGGTGCTCGTCGTGCCTGCCGCGGCGTTGTCCTCCGTTGCCAACGGCGACGTGCGGGTCGAGGTCGAGGATCCCGAGAAGCCGGGCACCACCCGCTTCGTCACCGTCGTGACAGGTCTTGCCGCCGATGGCGTGGTCGAGGTGCGTCCGGTCGATGGCTCGCTCAAGAAGGGCGACCGTGTGGTGGTCGGCAAGGCTGACATCGGCCCGAAGACCATTATCGACGATGAGGACGAGGACGCCGGTCCGAGCTCTGAGTCCGACGACGCCGACCAGGAGTAACGGTGACAACGACAGACGCCCTGGATGCGGCGTCGGCTGATGGTCCTGTGCTGTCGCTCGACGGCATCGGACGCACCTACATCTCCGGCGAGGTGGAAGTGGCGGCTCTCGCCGACGTCCACCTCGAGGTAGGCCGTGGTGAGTATGTGTCGATCGTCGGACCCTCTGGTTCCGGCAAGTCGACGCTGCTCAACATCCTCGGCCTCCTCGACCGGCCCACCTCGGGCTCCTACCTCTTCGAGGGGCTCGAGGTCGCGACCTTGGACGAGAACGACCGCACTGCGGTGCGCGGCCGCC
Organism: uncultured Demequinaceae bacterium; assembly: GCA_964600005.1. Lineage (GTDB taxonomy): Bacteria > Actinomycetota > Actinomycetes > Actinomycetales > Demequinaceae > Demequina. The sequence continues at coordinate 17,180 of CAZRHL010000016.1, read as the reverse complement.
GGATTGGCTTTGTTTTCCAGGCCTTTCACCTGTTGTCGCATCGCACCGTCGTGGAGAACGTGACGATGTCGATGCTCTACACCGGCGTTCCTCCCAAGGAGCGGGTGGAGCGCGCTCGCGCCGCTCTCGATGCCGTTGGCCTCGGCCATCGCGCTGACTTCACGCCCACGCGGTTGTCCGGTGGCGAACGCCAGCGCGTGGCGATTGCTCGCGCTGTGGTCGCGGACCCGGCGGTGCTGCTCGCCGATGAGCCGACCGGAAACCTCGACTCCCGCACGTCGGAGGCGATCCTGTCACTCTTCGATGAGCTGCGGGCCGCGGGTCTCACCATCGTGATGATCACGCACGACGCTTCAGTCGCGGCGCGCGCGGACCGCTCCGTGCGTATTCGTGACGGTCGCCTCACCACGGTGGAGGCGTCGTGAACCGGACCACCTTCTCAACCCGAGATCTCCTGTCCGAAGCGGTAGCGGGTCTCGCTTCACGGCCGGCTCGCACCCTGCTGACCGTCCTCGGCACTGTGCTCGGCGTCGCGGCACTCGTCGCGACCGTCGGCATCGCTCAGACGGCGGGCAACCGCATCGTCGGCTCCTTCTCCGAGCTGGAGGCGACGAGTGTCACCGTCTCGAACAACACGAGCTTCTACGGCCCGGCCACCGGTCTCACGCCCTTCCCCCGTGATGCCGAATCGCGCCTCACCCGACTCAATGGCGTGAAGTCGGCGGGCACGATGGGCCCGGTCGATGTGGACGGCGCTCTTGCGTCCACGGTCACGCTCGACGACCCGACGGGTCAGAACGAGTTCCAAATGGATGTGCTCGCGGCAAGCCCTGGGCTGCTCGACGCAGTCAAGGGCGAGATTCGTATGGGCCGCTGGTTCGACATCGGCCACGATGAGCGCGCGGATGACGTGGTGGTGCTGGGTCCGGGTGCCGCAGAACGCCTTGGGGTGTACCGCGTGGATCAGCAGCCGGTCGTGTTCCTCGATGACCGCCCGTTCGTCATCATCGGCGTCATCCAAGATGTCGCTCGCCAGGCGAACCTGCTCAACGCGATCATCATGCCCGAGGGCACCGCGCGCGCTCATTATGACTACAAGTCCGGCGACGTCATGCAGATCGACGTGGAGATCGGTGCGGCGCAGCTCATCGGCAAGCAGGCACCGATCGCGCTGAACCCCGACGACCCCACCGTGTTCCGGGTGCGCGTTCCCCCTGCTCCTGACTCGCTGCGCAACTCCGTTGAGGGCGACGTCAACTCGCTGTTCCTCATCCTCGGCGGCGTCTCGCTGCTCGTCGGTGCGATCGGTATCGCGAACGTGACGCTCGTGTCGGTGCTCGAGCGTGTCGGCGAGATCGGTCTGCGCCGCGCTGTCGGCGCCCGGCGGCGCCATATTGCCGGTCAGTTCCTTTTGGAGTCGACGGCAATGGGCCTTGTGGGCGGCATCATTGGCGCCACTGTGGGCATCCTTGTCGTCGTCGCGCTCGCCGCGTCACGACAATGGACCCCTGTGCTGTCGATGTGGATCCCGTTCGGTGCGCCCATCCTTGGTGGCCTCACCGGCCTCATTGCGGGCGTGTATCCGTCACTGCGGGCCGCGTCGCTTGAGCCTGTCGATGCCCTCCGATCTGGCACCTGATTCGCCCTGCTCCTCCCATCTGCCTGGCTGATCGTGGGAGACTTCTGCCCATGACTCACTCGGATTCCGGCGGCACAAGGCTCGACCCATGGCTTGGGTCGTACGCCGCCCGTGCGCACAACATGCGCGCATCCGAGATTCGTGCCCTCTTCTCGGTCGCATCGCGGCCTGAGGTGGTCTCGCTTGCCGGTGGAATGCCGTACCTCGCAGGACTTCCGCTCGAGCAGCTTGGCGACATGATGAGCCGCCTTGTCGCCGAGCAGGGAGAGACGGCCCTCCAGTACGGCTCCGGGCAGGGCTACGAGCCCTTGCGGGAGCAGATCACCCAGGTGATGGAGCTTGAGGGCATTCACGCCCACCCGGACGACGTTGTCGTCACCACGGGCTCGCAGCAGGCACTCGACCTTGTCACGACGATCTTCATCGACCCAGGCGATGTCATCGTTGCCGAGGCGCCGTCCTATGTCGGCGCCCTTGGCGTGTTCCGGGCACATGAGGCCGAGGTCGTCCATGTCCCGATGGACGCGGATGGTCTCGTGCCAGCCGCTCTTGACGAGACTCTCACCCGCCTTGCCGGCGAAGGCAGGCGCGTGAAGTTCCTCTACACGGTGCCGAACTATCACAACCCGGGCGGCGTCACCTTGTCTCTTGAGCGCCGGCCGCAGGTGCTCGAGATCTGCCAGCGCCACCAGGTGCTCGTGCTCGAGGACAACCCGTACGGCTTGCTTGGCTTTGACCGGGAGCCGCTCCCTGCGTTGCGCTCGATAGACCCCGAAGGCGTTATTTACCTGGGGTCTTTCTCTAAGACCTTTGCTCCCGGCTTCCGCGTCGGTTGGGCTGCCGCACCCCACGCGGTGCGCGAGAAGCTGGTCCTTGCATCCGAGGCAGCCATTCTCTGCCCGTCGAATGCCTCGCAGATGGCGATCTCTGCCTACCTTGACCACCACGACTGGCAGGGCCAGATCAAGGCCTTCCGGGAGCAGTACCGCGAGCGCCGTGACGCCATGATTTCCGCACTTGAGGAAATGATGCCGTCCGCTTCGTGGAATGTGCCAGACGGCGGCTTCTACGTATGGGTCAAGCTGCCCGAGGGCCTCGATGCGAAGTCGATGTTGCCGCGCGCTGTCACTGCCCGGGTCGCCTATGTCCCTGGCACTGCGTTCTACTACGACGGCACCGGCTCCGACCACATCCGGTTGAGTTACTGCTACCCCACCCCCGAGCGCATTCGAGAGGGTGTGCGACGCCTCGCCGGGGTGGTCGCTGCCGAACTCGAGACCGTTCGAATCTTTGGCGCCGGCGGCTCGGGTCCCTCCCGAACCGTCGAGTTCCCATCACCCGACATTGCCTAGTCGGCCCCAAGCCATCGGCTACCACCACCTGGAGGAGACAACATGGACGTGATGATCCTGGCAGGAGGGCTGTCGCACGAACGCGACGTCTCAATCCGCTCGGGAAGGCGCGTCAAGGATGCCCTCGAGGAGCACGGCGTCACCGTCACGTTGGCCGACGTCGACACGTCGCTCATCCCCACACTTCGCGGTCTCAGCAACACCGTTGTGTGGCCGCTGCTCCACGGCGCTTCCGGTGAGGATGGTTCGCTTCAGGCACTCCTTGAGCTGACAGGTGTGCCTTTTGTGGGGACCCGGTCCCAGGAGGCGCGCGTCGCGTGGGTGAAGCCTGTTGCGAAGGCTGTGTTCACGCGCGCTGGTGTTGCCACCCCGGAGTCGGTCACCTTGCCCCAGTCGCTTTTCCGCGAGGCGGGCGCGGAGCATGTGATGGAGGCGATTCTTGCGAACTTCGAGCTTCCGCTCGTCGTCAAGCCCGCGCGCGGCGGCTCCGCCCTGGGTGTGTCGCTCGTCAACGACCGCAGTGAGCTCGCGCAGGCGATGGTGCATTGCTTTGCCTACGGTGACATGGCACTGGTCGAGACGGCCGTCACGGGTACCGAGGTGGCCGTCTCCGTTGTGGGCACCGGCGACGACGCTCGGGTGCTGCCGGGCGTTGAAATCGTCTGTGACGGCCCGTACGACTATGACGCTCGATACAACCCCGGCCGTGTCGAGTACTTCGCTCCTGCGCGCCTCAGCGCCGAGGGAGCCGCTGCCGTCGAGGCCGCCGCCCTCGCTGTCCACCGCAGCATGGGCCTCGTCGACCTCTCGCGCATCGACCTCATCCTCGATGACAGCGGCAGAGCTCAGGTGCTCGACATCAACATCGCGCCCGGCATGACTGAGACGTCGCTGTTCCCGCAGGCCGTCGAGGCGGCGGGCACGGACCTTGGCGCTCTGTACGCACAGATCTGTGCAGACGCCCTCGCCCGCAACCGGGGTTGAGCGAGAGCCAGGACGATCGAGTCGAGGCGACGCAAGCAGGTCGAGGGCCCTGGAGGTCGTGCTACGAGGTGAAGAGCCCCGGATCCTTCGGGTTGATGACCTGGACGATGCGGTTGAGATCCTCGACCGTGGCGAAGTCGATGGTGATTGCACCCTTCGACCGGCCAAGCTTCACCTTGACGCGGGTGTCGAGGTGGTCGCCCAGACGCGCTGAGAGCTCGTCGAGGGCCTCCGTGTGACCTCCAGGGCGCACCGAGCCCCGTGTAGGCGCAGGAGTCTTCACGCCAAGCGTCACGGCCTCCTCCGTGGCGCGGACGGACAGTCCCTCGGCCACAATGCGGGTGGCGAGAGCATCCATCTGCTCTGGGGTCTCGAGTGTGAGCAGTGCGCGCGCATGGCCCGCGCTCAGCACGCCCGCTGCGACGCGCTTTTGCACGGCCGGCGGCAGCTTGAGCAGACGCAGGGTGTTGCTGATCTGCGGACGCGAGCGTGAGATACGCTCCGCCAACTGCTCGTGAGTGATCCCGAAGTCGTCGAGAAGCTGCTGGTATGCGGCCGCTTCCTCAAGCGGGTTCAGCTGTGAACGGTGGAGGTTCTCCACGAGGGCGTCGCGCAGCATGTCCGTGTCATCCGTGCTTCGGACGATTGCGGGGATCTCACTGAGGCCGGCCTCACGGGTGGCGCGCAAGCGGCGCTCACCCATGATGAGCTCGTAGCCCTCCCCTTCCGGGTTTGGCCGCACCACAATCGGCTGCAGAACGCCGATCTCCTTGATGGAGCCGACCAACTCGGCCAATGCCTCCGGGTCAAAAACGGTGCGCGGCTGACGCGGGTTCGGCACCACCTGCATCGGATCGATATATGCGAAGCGCGCACCAGGAACGGCGCGCAGTCCCTCGCCCTCGACCGCTGCCGCCATCGTCTCTGTGCTCACACGTGGGACGGTGCCGGTGTCGGCGAAGAAGACATCGTGCGGCCGGGCACCGCGCTCTGCCGCCGTCTCCTCGGGCTCCGTGGGGATCAGCGCACCGAGGCCACGTCCGAGGCCACGCGTCTTGGGCTTGCTGCTCACTGGGCACCTCCGGCGGCCGCGCCGCGCTCTGCCACTTCACGAGCGACCGCAAGGTATGCGACTGCGCCCGACGAGTGGGGGTCATGGGTGATGACTGTCTTGCCAAAGCTGGGAGCCTCGGACACGCGCACTGACCGGGGCACCGTCTGCTCAAGGGTCTGTGCGGGAAAGTGCGATCTCACTTCGGAAGCGACCTCTCGGGCGAGGTTCGTGCGCTGGTCGTACATCGTCAGCACGATCGTCGATACATGAATGCCGGGGTTCAGATGCTTCTTCACCATCTCCACCGTCTTGATGAGCTGAGTGAGGCCCTCAAGCGCGTAGTACTCGCACTGGATGGGGATCAGCACCTCGGTCGCGACCACCATGGCGTTGAGCGTGAGAAGTCCAAGGCTCGGTGGGCAGTCAATGAAGACGTAGTCGAGGTGCTTGCCCTCGTTGGCGAGCAGCTGCGTGATCGCGGTGTGGAGGCGGTACTCACGTTTCACGGCGGAGACGAGCTCGATGTCGGCGCCGGCGAGATCGATCGTCGCAGGAACGCACCACAGCGTGGGAAGGTCGGGACAGCGCTGGACCACGGACGCGATCGAGGCGTCCTCGAGGAGCACTTCGTAGATCGATGGCGTGCCCGCGCGATGCTCGACTCCAAGCGCTGTCGAGGCATTGCCCTGTGGGTCAGCGTCGATGACAAGGACGTTCGCGCCCTTGCTCGCGAGGGCCGCAGCCACGTTGACCGACGTTGTCGTCTTGCCAACGCCGCCCTTCTGGTTCGAGACGGCGATGATCCGGGTGTCTGCGGGGCGAGGGAAGTCCTGGGCCTCGAGTCGGCGGCGCAGCCGCTCAGTCTCCATCAGCTCAGCGGCAAGGGGGCTGTCGCCGTCCACTCGGATTCCTTCAAAGGGGTCGTGAGCCATAGGCGACTCGGGTGCGGGGCCGGTGGCCGGACCGGCTGTGGCGGTCCGTGCGTCCGAGAGCACGCGGTGCTCTTGTGATGCCGTCACAGGGTCTCCTCACGATGTTCAGCGTTGGCGCAAGGGCCAATGTTTCACGTGAAACATGATGTCGGCAAACGCCGACATCGCCACTTGTCCACACTTGTCCTGGGGACGACGAAATGGTGTGGCCCGCCTGTGGACGACGCCCGCACGAGGACCGCTTTGAGGCGGAAACAGGCTGTGGAAAAGCTGGGGAGAAGAATTTCTCAGCGACTGGGCGTGTCGCGCGCGAGTCGCACGACGGTGGTCGGCTCAAGGCCCGGCAACGTGGGCGCGGAAATGATCTCGGCTGAGAGCCGCGCCTTCCGAAGCGCGTACTTCGCACGGTCGATTTCGTCAGCGGCGGAGCGACCCTTCAGCAGCGCCATCGACCCGTTCTCGGCAAGCAACGGCGCGCACCACTTGATGAGCTTGTCGATGCTTGCCACAGCCCGGGCCGTCAGTGCGCCGGCCTCGACACCCTCCCAGTACTCCTCCGCTCGGCCACGCAGCACCGTGACATTCGTGAGTCCAACATGTGCGGCCGCCTCGGTCAGCCAGGCCACGCGGCGCTCCATTGGCTCGATGAGGGTGACATCCCTGTCCGGCAACATCGCCGCGATCACAAGGCCAGGCAAACCTGCGCCGGAGCCGACATCGACGATGTGACCATCCCCAAGGAAGGGAACGACTGCCGCGGAGTTGAGGATGTGGCGCTCCCACAAACGGTCAAGCTCTCGCGGTCCGATGAGACCCCGCACCTCCCCTTCCTTGGCAAGGAGGTGGGCGAAGGCCACGACCGCATCAAAGCGAGAGCCCATGAGCTCACGTAACGCGTGGCCGTCGATCGAAGACAGGTCTGTCGCGGGTGCGTCGGGCGATGGTGTCGTCATCAAGACCCTCCCTCGGTGACTCGTGAAGTCTGCGCGTGCGAACCCGTCGTGTAAGCGGGCCGGGTCTCACTGTGCCACGTCTCGCCCCTACGGCCGAATTGTTTCACGTGAAACATCGCCCTTCACTGTGGCGACGGAAAAGAAGAGTGGGCCACGCTGTCGCGCGGCCCACTCTTGCGTTTGCTCTCAATGTTTCACGTGAAACATCGGCGACTAGTCGGCGGGAAGCACCTTCACGTGGCGGTGCGGGTCCTCGCCTTCGGACTCGGACACCAGACCTGCGGCAAGCACCACATCGTGGACGACCTTGCGCTCAAAGGCGTTCATCGATGGCAGTGCAACCGGCTGTCCGCTCTCCTTCACCTTGGCGATCGCCTCCCGGGCCTGCTCCGCGAGCTGCTCCTTGCGACCGGCACGGAAGTCGGCGATGTCGAGCATGAGACGGCTCATTGCACCCGTCTCGGATTGCACCGCGAGGCGCGCCAGATCCTGGATCGCGTCGAGCACCTCACCGTCGGGGCCAACAAGGCGCTTGAGGTCAAGGCTCGGCCCTTCCGACACGACGGCGACCTTGGGCCGCCCCGCCTCTACCGAGATGTCAATGTCGCCATCCATGTCGAGGATGTCGAGGAGTTCTTCGAGAAAGTCCGCGGCGATATCGCCCTCATGTTCGAGGTTCTTGCGGTTGTCGTCGTTCATGACCGTCCTTGCGAATGGGGCCGCCACAGCGGCGGCCAACGTCTAGGTGAGCTCGATGCCGGGAGCGTCTGATCCTGCAGCGCCACCGCCCTGTTGGGCCTGCTGTCCGCCGGGCTTGGCACTCGTCTTCTTCGCTCGCTTCTTGCTCTTTGGCTGTGCGCGCTGACGAGCCTTGCGCTCCTCCTCAGCGATGCGTGCAGCCTCTTCCTCGTCGAGACGGGCCTGCTCAAGAGTGCGGCCGTCGGGAGTGAGACCCTTCTTGGCGAACTTCTCAGCCTGACGCTCCTTGAAGAGACGCTCAGCTTCAGAGCCCGGGGTCGGGTTGCGCTTGATGACGTAGAACTGCTGGCCCATCGACCAGAGGTTCGACACCGTCCAGTAGATGAGAACACCGATGGGGAAGTTCGGACCGGAGATGACAAAGATGAACGGCAGGGCGTACATCAGCATCTTCTGCTGCTGCGCCATCGGACCTTCGAGCGCAGAGGCCGGCATGTTCTTCATCGTCAGCTGACGCTGCGCGAAGAACTGCGTCGAGACCATCGCAATGATGAGAATGACGGCGATGACCCGCACCGAGGTGACCTGAGTGCTGACGAATGTCTCGTGCAGCGGTGCGCCAAACAGCAGCGCGTCGTGAGCCCTCAGCCGCAGTTCCTCGGTAAGGAGACCGATCGGCTCGCCGCCTTCCTTCATCGAGTAGTTGAGCACTCGGAACAGGGCGAAGAAGATCGGCGCCTGCAGCAGCAAAGGCAAGCACGAAGAGAACGGGTTGGTCTTGTGCTTCGAGTACAAGGCCATCGTCTCTTTGGTCATCGCCTCGCGCGATGCCTGATCCTTCTTGCCCTTGTACTTGTCCTGCACCGCTCGCAGCTCAGGAGCAATCATCTGCATCGCGCGCTGAGCCTTGATCTGGCGCACAAAGATCGGAATGAGCGCCATGCGGACCACCACCGTGAGACCGACAATCGACAGCGCCCACGTCAGGCCCGAACCCGAGTCCATGCCAAGGAACGTCAGGCCGTGGTGCACGAGCACCATGATGTTTGCCACGACCCACTCGAGCGGGTAGAGCCATCCAAAGAAGTCCACGTGTGGTCCTTACGTTGTTACTGATGAAGTCGGTGTGCGGTGCCCAAACAGCGGCGTTCCAACCGCCGGCACCTCGTCAACGCCTCCGTTGCTCCACGGATTGCAGCGCAGGATCCGCCAACTCGCAAGAGCAGCGCCCTTCACCGCACCGTGACGACGTACGGCTTCGAGACCGTAGTGCGAGCACGAGGGGTAGTACTTGCAGGTGGGCCCGGTCATCGGGGAGATGACGAGCTGGTACCCACGAATGAGCCCGACGAGAGCGAGGCCAGGCAAGCGGGAGACGCCCCGCGCCACAGACTGTGCGCTCATGAGAAGACCTTCGCTTGTGCCCTCGCCACCGCATCGGCCACATCTCTCTGAAGCCGAGCGAAAGAGAACTCGGCAGCGGCGGGCAGTGCCCGCACAACGACGCCGGTGCCGGCAGGGAGCGTGGGAAGCAGGGCAGCCATGATGGCTCGCAGGCGACGCTTGATCAGATTGCGAGTCACGGCACCTCCCACTGCTCGAGAAACAGCGAAACCGGCCATGCTCTTGGCATTGCCGGTTTGCGCGAGATACACCACTACCGAAGGGGTGCCAGCCTTGCCGCCTTGACGCATGACGGCCCGAAAGTCGTCTGAGCGCCGGAGGCGATGGCCGGCCGCCAGCACTAGGCCGACAAACCGGCGCGACCCTTGCGGCGGCGTGCCTTCAGGATGGCGCGTCCTGCACGGGTGCGCATGCGCAGGCGGAAGCCGTGCGTCTTGGCACGCTTACGATTGTTCGGCTGAAAAGTCCGCTTGCTCACGGCAATACTCCACGATTAGAGGGGTGGTCGAATAGCGCACCTACGGTACGCGGTGGTGGGGCCAGGGTCAAATCTCAACATACCCGTTGGACCACAAGCCCAAACGGTATAGGCTCCCTCATCAGTGCATCGCACGGTTGGAAGACACGCCGGTGAGCACACATGACAATCAGGTAACACGGTCTCAACGGCCTGTGCACAACGCTGTGGAGAGGAACAGCTCGGTGGTGAACGATCCAGCTGGTCGATCGATCGACGACGTATGGTCATCGGCTGTTGGCATTCTCATCGCAGATGGCACCACCACCGCCCAGCAGCGTTCATTCTTGCGGTTGATCAAGCCTCTGGCGGTTGTCGAGAACAACGTCTTCTTGGCTGTTGCCGAGGACTTCACGAAGAACTACGTCGAGACCACTCTGCGCCAAGCTGTCACCAACGCACTGACCGACGTGCTCGGCCGCGATGTCCGCATCGCCGTCACCGTCGATGCCTCGGTCACTCCGCCCGCTCTTCCTATCGATGACGCAAGCGACGATGAGCCGCCAGTGCGTCGCGAGGCCTCCGTCGCGTCGGCCGAATTCGAAGATCCCCACCTCAACCCGCGGTACACCTTCGACACCTTTGTCATGGGTGCATCCAATCGCTTCGCCCATGCGGCTGCGCTCGCTGTGGCAGAGAGCCCTGGAAAGACGTACAACCCGCTCTTCATCTACGGCGACTCCGGGTTGGGCAAGACCCACCTCCTCCACGCGATCGGTCATTACACGCGTCAGTTCAAGCCGCAGATGCGTGTGCGGTACGTGAACTCAGAAGAGTTCACCAATGACTTCATCAACTCGATTCGCGACGACCGCTCTCTCAGCTTCAAGCGCCGCTACCGTGAGGTCGACGTACTCCTCATCGACGACATCCAGTTCCTGCAGGGCAAGGAGCAGACGCTCGAGGAGTTCTTCCACACCTTCAATGCACTGCACAACGCAGGAAAGCATGTGGTCATCACATCGGATGTGAGCCCCCGCAACCTCGATGGCATTGAAGAGCGCATGCGCACGCGCTTCGAGTGGGGTCTCATGACGGACGTCCAGCCGCCCGACCTCGAGACTCGTATCGCGATCCTTCGCAAGAAGGCGCAGGCCGATGACGTGCAGGCTCCCTCCGATGTGCTTGAGTACATCGCCTCGAACATCACGAGCAACATTCGTGAGCTCGAAGGTGCGCTCATCCGTGTGACGGCCTTCGCTGCCCTCAACAAGCAGCAGGTTGACCTCAGCCTCGCTCAGCTTGTTCTCAAGGACCTCATCTCTGATGACGACTCAGAGATCACCGCGTCAACGATCATCGGCAAGACGGCGGAGTACTTCGCCATCTCGGTCGAAGAGCTCACGGGCACGTCACGCTCTCGCGTATTTGTCACGGCCCGTCAGATCGCCATGTACTTGTGCCGCCAGCTCACTGATCTCAGCCTCCCCAAGATCGGTGAGAACTTTGGCGGCAAGGACCACACGACCGTGATGTACGCGGTGAAGAAGGTCGAAGACCAGATCGCCCAGCGTCGTCAGATGTACAACCAGGTCAACGAAATCCACGCGCGCATCAAGCAGCAGTCTCGCAACTAGCGCTCAGTCTCACGACGCTGCCGAGTCACTGCAGGGCCAACATCACATCGTTGAGGCATTCCTGTCCCCAAAAGTGGGGTACTCACACATGTGGAAAACTCTGTGAATTGCAGTGGACACGTCACACTTCTCACTGGATTGTCATGTGTACGAATGACACGTCATTGTGAGTATCGACCCGGACTTCACAAGCGTCTTCGCGAACTCACCGAACCACACATGTGTGATTCCACGGACCCGACTGCTCTGGCACCAGGGATGATGGCAGTTCTCCACAGATTCCACTGTGCCTACTACGACTCCGAACTTCTCTCTATTTGTTATTCACACGGTCCTTCATGAGCTCGGCGAGCGACCGACCAGCCTGGGACTGGACGCGTCAGCCGCGTGGCGTACTCTGTGAACCGAAAGGGGAGTTCAATGAAGTTTTCCGTGGAACGCGATGTGCTCGCTGACGCCGTTGCTTGGGCTTCCCGCGCGGTGCCGCACCGCCCGCCGGTTCCTGTTCTTGCAGGCGTCTTGGTTGAGGCCGACGCTGCTGGCACCGTCACGCTGTCGAGTTTCGATTACGAGGTCTCGGCCCGCGGTGAGTTCGCGGCTGATGTCGAGGCCAGTGGATCCGTCTTGGTGTCCGGCCGTCTGCTGCGTGAGATCGCGAGTGCGTTGCCGCACAAGCCCGTCACGTTCGAACTCGACGGCTCAAAGGTCTCGGTCACCTGTGGTGCCTCACGCTTTTCGCTCGCGACGATGCCGGTTGACCAGTACCCAGCTCTGCCGGTGATGCCCGATGTCTCGGGCGTTGTCGACGGCTCCGAGCTGCTCGCTGCAGCCCAGCAGGTTCAGGCGGCCGCTTCGCGCGATGAGACGCTGCCGATCCTCACCGGTGTCCGCATCGAGATCGAGGGTGAGCAGATCTCGCTGCTTGCGACCGACCGCTACCGTCTCGCATTGCGCGAGCTCACATGGAAGCCGGCAAAGCCCGACATGTCGGCCGTCGCTCTTGTGCGAGCGAAGACTCTTGCCGACACGGCGAAGACTCTCGGCTCCGGCGAGGTCGAGGTCGCACTCAGCTCAGGTCAGGGCGTTGACCTCATCGGCTTCTCTGCCGGCGGTCTCACCACCACGTCGTTGCTGATGGACGGCGAGTACCCGCCAGTGCGACGCCTCTTTCCTGAGTCGTCGTCGATCACCGCCATCGTCTCCACATCGGATCTCATTGAGGCGACGCGTCGCGTCTCGCTCGTTGCGGAGCGCAACTCGGCGGTGCGTCTTGCCTTCACCGAGGGCGAAGTGGTTCTCGACGCCGGCCATTCCGATGACGCTCAGGCATCCGAAGCTCTTGAGGCCACTGTCGAAGGCGGCGACATCACCGTCGCCTTCAACCCCTCGTACCTGCTCGATGGCCTCAGCGCACTCGACGCACCGTATGTGCGCCTCGGCTTCACTCAGGAGACAAAGCCCGTCGACTTTGTGGGCATCGACAAGCCGGACGGCACACTGAAGTCGGAGTTCCGCTACCTCCTGGTGCCTATTCGCATCTCGAGCTAGCGCCCATGCGTGTCACGCACTTGTCGCTGACCGATTTCCGCTCCTACTCCGAGGCACAGATCGAGTTCGGGCCGGGCGTGACCACCTTGGTGGGTCGCAATGGCCACGGCAAGACGAATGTGGTCGAGGCCGTCCGCTACCTGTCGACGCTGTCATCTCACCGGGTCGCGACCGACGCACCCATGATTCGCGCCGGTGCTGAGCGAGCAGTGGTGGCGGCCCGCGTTGAGCGGGGCGATCGCGCACTCACCATCGAGATCACGATGCTGCCGGGCAAGGCCAATCAGGCGCGGCTCAACAGGGGGGCCGCGCGACCGCGCGACCTGGTCGGCATCCTGCGCACTGTCGTGTTCGCTCCGGAAGACCTTGCTCTCGTCAAGGGAGACCCGGCGGTACGGCGCACGTTCTTGGATGAGGTGTGTGTCGCGGTGCAGCCGCCTCTTGCCGGCGACATCGCGGACTACGAGCGAGTGCTGCGCCAACGCTCGACCCTGCTCAAATCGGCGAAGGGCAAGGCCCGCATCGACGAGACGATGCTGAGCGTCTGGGATGAGAAGCTCGCCGAGCTCGGCGCCCGCATCACGCGCGCCCGTCTCGCATTGGTGGAGCAGCTGAAGCCGCTCGTCGCGCGCGCCTATACCGATGTCGCTCCGGGCGAGGGCCTGTGCACCATCGCCTACCGCACCCCCGTAGTGGTAGACCACCTCTCGGAATCCGACCCCGCCAATCCCCAGGTGGTAGACCACCTCTTGCCTTCGACTCAACGCCTGAAGGCAGATCTGCTCGAGCGCATGCAAGACCTCCGGTCCCAAGAACTCGAGCGCGGCGTGTGCCTCGTGGGCCCACACCGCGACGATCTCGACATCACAATCGGCGACCTTCCAGCCAAGGGCTACGCGAGCCACGGCGAAAGCTGGTCGTGCGCACTCGCTCTGCGCCTCGCGTCATATGACCTGCTCACGGAGGAGGGCGATGACGGTGAGCCGGTGCTCATCCTCGATGACGTCTTCGCGGAACTCGACAGCGGCCGCCGCGATGCACTCGCGCATCGCATCGCGGGTGCGAGCCAGGTGCTCATCACTGCTGCGGTCGGCGCAGACGTGCCCGATGAACTGCAGCGCCACCCCGGCGGAAACCACCTCTTGTACGTCACGCCCGGCGTCGTCTCGACCGAGGAGAACCCGCGCCCATGACCGACGAGACTCCCGATCCCACTCCGCGCAAGGATGCGGCGACGCTCGCCCGCGAAGCGATGGAGCGCGCACGTGAAGCGGCGCGTGAAAGAGGAGCAACCCGAATTTCGCCCCAGACCGCGCGGCGCTCACGCGCCGCCAAACGCGCGGCCACCGAGTCTGAAACCTCACCCGTTCCCTTTGGACAAGGCCGCGACCCGCGCGCCATGAGCGAGAATGTGCGCGCCTTCCTCGGTCGCATGGGGTGGAGCGAGCATGTCGAGGTCGCCTCGGTCACCGCGCGCTGGCGTGACGTGATCGGCGATCAGATCGCCGATCATTGTGAACCCGTCACCTTTGAGGACGGCATCCTCGTGCTGCGGGCATCCTCGAGCGCATGGGCAACCCAGATGCAGCTGATGTCGGGCCAGGTGCGTCACCGCATCAACGAGGAGTTCGGCCGCGAGGTCGTGAAGGAGCTGCGCTTCATCGGCCCCAGGGACCGCACATGGGTGAAAGGCCCGCGGCGCGTCAAGGGCCGCGGCCCCCGTGACACCTACGGATAACCCGCCATCGGCGTCGGCCAGAGCCAAAAGGTCCCGGGCATCGCCCGTGGAAGGCCGTACAGGCGCCACCCCAGCGTTGTTCCAAAGAAGCAACACCGTGCGAGTTCCCACAGAACGGCCCTCATTGACCAGGGAAGCGCCCTCAAACGGCGTAGAATGGACCGAGGTATCACGCGAGCCGCACCCGGCCGCGTCAGGCGCTTGGAAAGGCATTCTGTGGCGAACAGCGACGAGCAGTCGAAAGAGCCCTCATATGGCGCAGAGAACATCACCGTTCTGGAAGGCCTCGAGGCCGTCCGCAAACGACCGGGCATGTACATCGGCTCGACCGGTGAACGTGGCCTCCACCACCTTGTCTACGAGGTGGTCGACAACTCCGTGGACGAGGCGCTAGCCGGTTACTGCGACCAGATCAGCGTCACGCTGCTTGAGGATGGCGGCGTGCGCGTCTCGGATAACGGCCGCGGCATCCCCGTTGACCTGCACCCCACCGAGGGCAAGCCCACTGTCGAGGTCGTCATGACGATCCTCCACGCGGGCGGAAAGTTCGGCGGCGGCGGCTACGCGGTGTCGGGTGGTCTGCACGGCGTCGGCATCTCCGTGGTGAATGCGCTGTCCGCGCGCGTCGAGACCGAGGTCCGGCGCCAGGGTCACGTGTGGAACCAGAGCTTCGCCCACGGCGGCAAGCCGCAAGGCACCCTCGTCAAGGGTGAAAAGACCGAGCAGACCGGCACCACCCAGACCTTCTGGCCGGACCCCGAGATCTTCGAGACGGTTGAATTCGACTTCGAGACGCTTCGTGCCCGCTTCCAGCAGATGGCCTTCCTCAACAAGGGCCTCACGATCGTCCTCACCGATGAACGCCCGGAACACATCGTGGTCGAAGGAGATGACGCCGACGCTGAACCAGTGAGCCGGACCGTCACCTACCGCTATGACGGCGGTCTGATCGACTACGTGACGCATCTCAACACGTTGAAGAAGACCGAGCTCGTTCACCCCGAGGTCATCTACCTCGAGGCAGAGGACGTCAACGAGAAGATCTCGCTCGAACTCGCGATGCAGTGGACGAACGCGTACTCCGAATCCGTCCACACCTACGCGAACACGATCTCGACCACCGAAGGCGGCGCTCACGAAGAGGGCTTCCGCGCAGCGCTCACCTATCTGGTCAACCGCTACGCGCGCGACAAGGGTCTGCTCAAGGAGAAGGACGAGAATCTCACGGGAGACGACGTCCGCGAAGGCCTCACCGCTGTCATCTCGGTCAAGCTCGGCGAACCGCAGTTCGAGGGTCAGACCAAGACGAAGCTGGGCAACACGATCGCGAAGACGTTTGTCCAGAAGATCGTGGGCGAACAGCTGACCGACTGGTTCGACTCGCACCCGGCTGAGGCGAAAGAGATCATTCGCAAGGCGCAGCAGGCGAGCCAGGCCCGCATCGCCGCACGTAAGGCACGCGAAGCGACGCGCCGCAAGGGACTCCTCGAGTCCGGCGGCATGCCCGGCAAGCTGCGCGACTGCTCCTCGAAGGACCCGTCGATCTCCGAGATCTTCCTCGTCGAGGGCGACTCCGCAGGCGGTTCTGCCGTCCGCGGTCGCAACCCCGAGACTCAGGCGATTCTCCCGCTGCGCGGAAAGGTGTTGAACGTCGAGCGTGCTCGCCTCGATCGCGCGCTCGCGAACACGGAGATCCAGGCGCTCTTCACCGCCTTCGGTTCCGGCATCGGCGATGACTTCGACATCGACAAGGCGAGGTATCACAAGATCGTCCTCATGGCCGACGCCGATGTTGACGGCCAGCACATCCGCACCTTGCTGCTCACGGTGCTGTTCCGCTACATGCGTCCGCTCATCGAAGCCGGCTACGTCTACCTCGCACAGCCACCGCTGTACCGAATCAAGTGGTCGAACGCCGAGCACGAGTACGCCTTCTCTGACCGCGAGCGCGACGCGCTTGTCCAGGCGGGCCAGGCCGCCGGCCGCAAGTTGCCGAAGGAAAACGGGATCCAGCGCTACAAGGGTCTCGGTGAGATGGACTACTCCGAGCTGTGGGAGACCACGATGAACCCGGAGACCCGCACGTTGCTCCAGATCACCATGGACGACGCCGCTCTCGCCGACGAGATCTTCACCGTGCTCATGGGTGAGGACGTCGAGGGCCGCCGCAGCTTCATCCAGCAGAACGCGAAGGACGTGAGGTTCCTTGACATCTGAGACCCACAACCACGGGGCGATCGAACGGGTCGACCTCAGCGTCGAGATGCAGCAGTCCTACCTGGACTATGCGATGTCGGTCATCGTCGGCCGCGCCCTGCCGGACGTGCGCGACGGCCTCAAACCCGTGCACCGCCGCGTCATCTACGCGATGTACGACGGCGGCTACCGTCCCGACCGTGCCTTCTCTAAGTGCACGCGCATCATCGGCGACGTCATGGGCAACTACCACCCGCACGGTGACTCCGCGGTGTACGACACCTTGGTGCGCATGGTGCAGGACTGGTCGCTGCGCTACCCCCTCGCCGACGGCCAGGGCAACTTCGGTTCGCCGGGCAACGACCCTGCTGCCGCCCACCGTTACACCGAGTCCCGGATGTCGCCCATCGCGATGGAGATGGTCCGCGACATCGACAAGGAGACAGTCGACTTCCAGGACAACTACGACGGCCGTACCCAAGAGCCGACGGTGTTGCCTGCTCGCTTCCCCAACCTCCTTGTCAACGGCTCCGCGGGTATCGCAGTGGGCATGGTAGTTCTTCCGGTTCTGGCATACGTTGCGCTTC
>CAZRHL010000015.1:7993-23198 GCA_964600005.1 uncultured Demequinaceae bacterium | reverse complement strand
ACCTTGGCGGACTTGTCCTTGAACTGCGTCATGCGGGCCGCTTCACCCATGCCGGTGAAGGTGGCAAGCACCCACGCAAGCTCAGCGTGCTGCGACACATGCGACTGGACAAAGAGCACCGAGCGCGCGGGGTCCACGCCGGCCGCCAAGTACTGGGCGGCGGTGATCCGGGTGCGGCGAGCAAGTTCGATCGGGTCCGGTCCAACGGTGAGCGCATGCAAGTCGACCACGCAGTAGATCGCGTCGTGAGTGTCCTGCAAAGCAACCCACTGGGTCAGCGCGCCCAGGTAGTTGCCGAGGTGGAGGGAGTCCGACGTGGGTTGCATGCCCGAGAAAACGCGCTGAGTCATGCGCTCATTGTTCCAAACTCTGCGCCCGCCTCGTGCCCGCTCGGCGGCCGACGCTCAGGTCGCCTCAGGATCGAAGGGTGCGCCGCCGTCTGCCGGCTGGGTGCCGAGCGGCCGGGACGAGCGGCGTTCACGGCGGGTGCCCAGCACCCCGGTGCCTGCCTTGCCCGAGGCGACTGCCGCGACGGAAGCCGTTCCTGTCGCGGGGGTCGCGTCGTCATCAAACAGCGCATCGCGGACGATGCGGCGCGGATCGTATTGACGCGGGTCGAGCACATCCCAGTCGACCTCTTCGCCCCACTCTGCGCGCAGTGCCTGCTGGCCATCGGCGACGATGCCGCGAAGCCGTCGCACAATTGTGCGCAGTCCACGCACGTACTCGGGGAGCCTCTCAGGACCCACCAGAATCACCGCGAGCACCGCGATGATCAGGAATTCGGATCCGTTGATGTCAATCACGCCCCTATTGTGACGGGTCGCCGCCCCCACCGTCATCCACGGCGCCGTCAGCGAAGTCGAGATCACCCAGCACACCGAGTGTGACCGTGAAGTCGATCTCCTTGCCGTCCCGTTCCACGGTGAAGGTCATCGCGTCTCCGGGGGCATGCGAGCGGATGATGACAACGGCGGTGTTCGATTCCGCCACAGGGACGCCATCAATGCGGATGATGACATCGCCTTCCTTCATCCCCGCGACGTCTGCGGGCGACCCCTTGACGATGCCAACGCCGCCATTGCTGAACTGTGACGAGTCGGCGATGCGCACACCCTTGCCCATGTACGTGCGGTCGAGCTGAGCGCCGATGGCAGGCACGCGCGCCTTGCCCGTGGCAATGAGCTCTTCTGCCACACGGCGCGCTTGATTCGAGGGGATGGCGAAGCCAAGGCCCACTGAGCCTGCACCGGTGAGGCGAGTGGCTCCTGGCAGCGCTGCAATGGCGCTGTTGATGCCGATCACTTCTGCCTTCATGTTGAGGAGCGGTCCACCGGAGTTGCCGGGGTTGATCGCGGCATCGGTCTGGATGGCCGCCATGTACGCCGGGGTGCCATCGGACTGCCCTGTGGTGACGGGACGGTTGACCGCCGAGATGATGCCCGAGGTCACGGTCGCGTCGAGGCCAAGCGGCGAGCCGACGGCGACGACCTGCTCCCCCACCACCATCGCGTCGGAGTCGCCGAGCACAAGCGGCGTCAGCCCGGTGGCGTCCACCTTGATGACAGCAAGGTCATAGTCGGGCGAGGAGCCCACAACGGTGGCCGATCGCACTTCTCCATCGCTGAAGAGCACGCGGTCGATCGAGTCGGTGCCTTCCACCACATGGTGGTTGGTGAGGATGTAGCCGTCTTCGCGAATGATGAGACCGGAGCCGGTCGAGGCGCCGCTTTCACTGGCGGTCTGGATCTGCACCACCGACGGGAGCACCGCAGCCGCGACCGCAGGAATCGATCCCTCTGCAGGTGCCTCACCGCCCGTGCTCACCGGTTGCGGCAACGACACCGGGGTGCCGCCGTTGCTGTCCGCGGGGCCCCACTCTTGCCACGCAGCCGCTCCGCCGATGCCACCGGCGAGGCCAAGCAGCAAAGACGACCCAGCAATCGCGGCGACCGTACGGGCGCGCGGGCGCGGGTGCGCAGGAGGGCGCGGCAACGGTGAGGGAACGATGTAGGCGGAATCGGCGTCGTCCGAGGGCACAGGCGGGCCGAAGAGATCGTCGAGCGAGCCGCGCTCCGGCGACCGCTCGGGCGACTGCTCAGTCGTCGCGTCCTCGGTCACTGATTGTTCAGTGTCGGTCTGAATGGAGCCCGCGTCTGGGGACGGGCGCACAGGTTCCTCAGGGGACGCGAACTGCGACATTCATTCTCCTAGTCCAACAAGGCATCAGCGAGAGCCTCGAGGCCGTCTGAGACCCGCTCCACGAAGCTCGGCTCGTCCGCCGATGGGAACTCTTCAGCGACTGCGGTGAGCTCCGCGAGCGTGCAGTCACACGACAAAGCGATGACGACATCACCGGTCTGCCATACGACTGAGGACGTGGGGCCGTCACTCAGCACGTACAGCTCCGCGTCGCCAGCCTCGGCAACGGGGAGCTGATCGACGATCTCGTCATTGAGGCGTCCGTGTTGCTGCACCACGGTGATGTCCGTCATGCCCGACAGGATGCGGGCAACGAGCACCTGCTGCCCGTTGCGACGCTGCACGACCTGGGCATCGACCGGAATGAGGCGCGAGGAGGCGAAATCCGGGTGAATCCATGATCGAAGCTCACCACGGCGCATCCCCTGCGTGTCGACGTATGCAACGGGGACTGCGGTGTCGCGGGGCTGAGCGAACTCGAGGCTCACCTCGTCGGGCTCCCCGGCCTTCCACGCAGCGGTCACGACAACGGTCGCAAGCAACACGACGGACGACGCTGCGAAGATGAGCGGCAGGCGGCGTCGGCGGCGCACGACACGGGCTTTGCGGGCGTCTTCGTGGGCCGCGATCTCGGCAATGCGGTCACGGTCGAGCAGACGCTGCGCAAAGCGCATGTCGATTCCAGCCTGCGAGCTGTTGAGGGCATCGCGGGCGGTGCGGAGTTCATGGAAGCGAGCGGCGCATTCCTCGCACTCGCCCAGGTGGGCCATTGCCGCGTACGCGCGGTCGCCGCGGAGCCTGCCATCGAGCAGGTCGTGGACTGAGTCGCCGAGGTGACGCGGTTTCACAGCCCGCCTCGCGTGGGCGCGTGGTGGGCGAGCGACTCGCGCAAACGTGCGCGGGCACGCGATAGACGGGAACGGACGGTTCCGAGCTTGATGCCGAGCGTGGTCGCGATCTCTTCGTACGACAGACCCTCGATATCGCTCAGCACCACCGCGGCACGGTACTCCGGCGGCAGGTCCGCGAGCGCTTCGATGATGTCTGCGCCAAGGTGCGACATGTCGAAGGCATCTTCCGGCTGCCCCGATCGCTCATCACGGTCGAAGCTGTCGGACGTCGCGACTCCAGCGTCGTCATCAGCCATGAAGTCGAAGCGGATACGCGCCTTGCGACGCATGCGATCCAGGAAGAGGTTCGTCGTGATGCGGTGCAGCCAGCCCTCAAAAGTGCCGGGCTTGTACTGCGACAACGAGTTGAAGACACGGACAAAGACGTCTTGAGTGAGGTCCTCGGCATCGTGCTGGTTGCCAGTGAGGTGGTAGGCCAAGCGGTACACGCGTGATGCGTGCTGTTCCACGATGTTCTGCCACGTAAGGTCCTGTACGGACTCGGCGGTCGGCGCCGGTGTGGTGCTCATGCGTCGGCCTCCTTCACGTGACGGTAACGACCTGTTGCTCCTCTATGTTCCCATGCGCGAGCCGCACGGAACCTCGAATGTGGTGCAGATAGCATCAGACCAGGAGGTCTCATGGGCATCGATGCGGCAATCGCGGCATTTGCAGACGACTTCATTCGCGAAGACGACGCCTTGCTCGCCGCCCGCGATGCGGCGGACCAGTTTGGCGTCGAACCCCTCTCCCCTGCGACATGTGCATGCATCGGCACGCTCACTGCGTCGGTGCGCGCGCGCAATCTCGTCGAGATCGGCACCGGTGTGGGTGTGTCGGGCCTCTACCTGCTCCGGGCGATGGACCCAGGCGGCGTGCTCACCACCATTGACGTGGAAGCGGAGCACCACAAGGCGGCACGGTCGGTATTCGCCTCAGGCGGCTTCCCGCCTGAGCGCACTCGCCTCATCACAGGCCGCGCTCTTGACGTCTTGCCGCGTCTCACGGATGGCGGCTACGACATCGTCCTCATCGACGGCCGCCGCTCCGAGTTCGCCGCGTATATGGAGCATGCGCTTCGCATCACGCGGCCAGGCGGGCTCATTGTCATGGCCCACGCTCTTGCGAGGGGGCGCGTCGCAGACCCCGCTCAGCGCGATCCGGAGACCACGGCCGTGCGTGAGGCGTTGCGGATTGTGCGTCAGCGCGAGGACGTGCGGGCAAGCCTGCTCACCGTTGGCGATGGGCTGCTGACGGTGATGACCGCGAATTGAGGCCGAACGTCAGCTGGGCAGAGCGCCAAGCAGGGCGTCGCCCAGTTCCTTCACCTCGTCCGCGTTGATTTCGACCACCAGGCGACCGCCGCCCTCGAGGGGTACGCGCATCACATAGCCGCGACCCTCCTTCACGACCTCCATGGGGCCGTCACCGGTACGGGGCTTCATAGCAGCCATGCTGGAAAACTCCTTGTGCCGAACGAGTGGCGCTCCCTGGCGCCTTCTCTATTCTACGCGACGCGCTCACATGGTCACAGCCGCCGCGTACGGGACGGTCTGGCGCTACTGGCGGGGCGGCACTGGGGCGAGCTCGGCCTGCACGTGCTCGACTGCCTCATCGATGTCGTCCGTCACGATGACGAGATCGAGGTCGGTGGGCGAGATCATCCCGCTTGCTGCCGCGGAATCGCGCAGCCACGTGACGAGTCCATCCCAGTACGCGTGTCCGAAGAGGACCACCGGGAAGCGTGTGATGGTGCGCGTCTGGACAAGGGTGAGGGCCTCGAACAGCTCGTCGAAAGTGCCGAAGCCGCCCGGCAGCACGATGAAGCCTTGGGCGTACTTGACGAACATCGTCTTGCGAGCGAAGAAGTAGCGGAACTCGAGGCCAAGGTTGACGTACTCGTTGAGGCCCTGTTCGAAAGGCAGCTCGATACCAAGGCCCACCGAGACGCCGCCAGCCTCATGCGCGCCCTTGTTGGCCGCCTCCATAACGCCGGGTCCACCACCGGTGATGACGGCGAAGTCCGCCTCGACAAGCTTGGTCGCAATCTCGACGGCAGCCTCGTACTCCCAGCTGCCAGGCTTCGAGCGTGCGGAACCGAAGACGGAGATCGCGGGGCCCAGCGCAGCTAGCGCGCCGAAGCCTTCGACAAACTCCGACTGAATGCGCAGCACTCGCCACGGGTCCTCGTGGAGCCAATCGTGGCTCTGGTGCGGCTGCAGCAGCCGGCCTGACGTCGTCGTGGACGGCACGTTCTTGCCGCGCAAGAGCACGGGGCCGCGACGGTAATCGCGCATCTCTCCTCCTCAAGAGGCCGTGGTGCTAGGCACCACCGAGCCACGCGCCGAGTGCTGCGTGGCATCGCTTGATCTGATCAATCGGACACCGTTCCTCATCGCCCGATGCATGCGCTCTTTCAGGGTCTCCGGGCCCATAGTTGACGGCAGGGATTCCCATGGCGCCGAAACGAGCGACGTCGGTCCAGCCCAGCTTGGCGCGCGGTTCCCCCACGCCGGTGGCCGCAACCGCTTTGACGAAGTCCTGCGCCAGCGCAGCATCGAGACCCGGGCGAGCGCCCGAGGACTCATCCGTCCACACCACCTCATACGACGTGGCGCGACCGGATCCGACAACCGGCGCAAGAGCGTCGGCCACCACGGCGTCGACCCGCGCCTTTGCGTGCTCGATCGAGTTGTCCGGGGCGAAGCGGAAGTTCAACGTGACGGTGCAGTGATCGGGAATGACGTTGCCAGCGATGCCGCCGGCGATACGCACAGCATTGAGCCCCTCGCGGTACGTGAGGCCGTCGACTTCCGCCACCCGCGGCTCGTACTGAGAGAGCAGCTCAAGCAAAGGCGCCACGGCGTGCACCGCATTCGTGCCTTTCCACGCCCGTGCCGAGTGGGCGGCAACACCGTGGACGGTCACATCGCAGCGCAGCGTGCCATTGCAGCCGCCCTCGATGACGCCTTCGGTGGGCTCGCCAAGGATCGCGAAGTCACCTGCGAGAAGGTCGGGGCGCTCACGGGCAATGCGGCCAAGGCCGTTGAGCGTCGCTTCGACCTCTTCGTGGTCATAGAACACCCACGTCACATCGCGTACGGGCGCGCTCAGCTCGACGGCGAGCTGCAGCTGGACCGCGACGCCGCCCTTCATGTCGACGGAACCCCGGCCGATGATGTCGCGGCCATCGTCGGACAGCCGCGACGGCACGTTGTCCTTGATCGGAACCGTGTCGAGGTGGCCGGCCACAATGACGCGCTCCGACCGGCCCAAGGCGGTCCGCGCCACGACGGCGTCGCCAAGGCGAGTCACCTCGAGGTGATCGCAACCGCGAAGCACGGTCTCAACAGCGTCGGCGATGGCGCGCTCATCCCCCGAAACGGAAGGGATGTCGATGAGCGCCCGCGCGAGATCCTCGACGGGCGCGCCCGGGACCACGCTCAAAGCCATGCGCCGATCCTATCGGCGGGTGACGGCCCAACTGACGAACCACCACCCGGCGATCTGGATCAACGCCGCATAGAACGCGGCGAACGTGATCTCAAATCGACTCTCCTCCGAGAGTGCGACGTACGCGCTTATCACGTTGATCGCGTAGCTGATGAGAAACACCGCGACGACAAGCCCCACGATGCGCCAGATCCGCACGGCGCGCCGGGCTTCCTCATGCGCTTTCTCACTCAATGGGGTGGGAGCGACCTCCTGGTACCACGGCGGCGGAATGGGCGCGTCCCTGCGCGGCGGCGGCGGGACGGGATCGTTCTCCGCCGACCAAGGCTCGTCCATGGGGCAATGATAGGGGGCATGCCGTCGTAGGCTTTGGGCCATGAAGGCGCACGGATACGGACTTGCAACTCTTGATGGCAGCGGCAATGTCCTCGATACCTGGTACCCCTCTCCGGCACTTGGCGACGCCCCGGCCACACCCAATCCACCGCGGCAACTCGAAGCGGCGGTGCAGTCGGACGAACTCCGTCACACGAGCACGGAGCTGCTGCTCATCGAGATCGACACGGACGACGCTCCCGAAACAGTTCCGGATGCCTACCTTCGCCTCCACCTGCTGTCGCACCGGCTCGTGAAGCCACACGGCGTCAACCTCGACGGCATCTTCGGCATCTTGCCCAACGTCGTGTGGACGTCGGCTGGCCCGTGCGCGGTCGAGGGCTTCGAGCTCACCCGTGCGCGCTTCCGCGCTTTCGGCAAGCACATCACCGTGTACGGCGTCGACAAGTTCCCACGCATGGTCGACTACGTGCTCCCCTCGGGCGTTCGTATTGCCGATGCTGACCGCGTCCGGTTGGGTGCACACCTCGCTGAGGGCACCACTGTCATGCACGAAGGCTTCGTCAACTTCAACGCGGGCACCCTTGGCACGTCAATGGTGGAAGGCCGGATCTCCGCTGGCGTCACCGTGGGCAACGGCTCCGACATCGGTGGTGGCGCCTCGATCATGGGCACGCTGTCCGGCGGCGGCAAGGAAGTGATCACCATCGGCGAGCGTTCGCTGCTTGGCGCGAACGCTGGTCTTGGCATTCCGCTTGGCGACGACTGCATCGTCGAATCCGGCCTGTACGTCACCGCAGGTTCCAAGGTGGTGCTCGTGGGCCAGAAGGACAAGTCAGGCAAGCCGGTTGTGGTGAAGGCGCGTGACCTCGCAGGCAAGAACGGGCTCCTGTTCCGCCGCAACTCCGTCTCCGGCGCCATTGAAGTCGTGGTGCGAGAGGGTGCCGGCGTCGAGCTCAACGCCGCCTTGCACGCGAACTGATGAGACGAGCCGGTGCGGCGATCGCCGCAGTCGCCTTCGTGGGCGTCGGCACTGTCGCAGTGCTGTGGGGGCCCGACCTCTTCAGCAACGATGCCCCCACACCTGAGCGCGAGCGTTGCTACGTGACGGTGGACCAAGCGCTCACGTACGAGCTTCCGTTGGACTCGGCGAACAACGCCGCCCTCATCAGCGGAGTCGCCTTCCAACGCGGCTACGGTCTCAACGGGATGACGGTGGGGCTTGCGACGGCGATCCAAGAATCAGGCCTGCGCAACCTTGACTGGGGCGACAGGGACTCACTTGGACTGTTCCAGCAGCGTCCCTCGCAAGGGTGGGGCTCGCCGGAAGAGATTCAGGATCCGTACTACTCGACCAACACGTTCTACGCCGCCCTCGAAAAGGTCGACGGCTGGGAGACCATGCGAGTCACGGACGCGGCGCAGGCCGTCCAACGCTCCGGTTACCCCGAGGCCTATGGCGATCACGAGGAGGAGGCACGTGCGTGGGCACGCGCCTTCACCGGCGACGCCGACGCTGTTGTCACCTGCGCGGTCAACACCGCGGAGCCGCGCACGGCGGAGGCTTTCGCGGCGCGTGTGCGTGCGGACCTCGGCCCCTCGTACAGTGTCGAGGTGCTCGGTCAGAGCGAGACGAGCATGGAACTGGGCGTGAGACCGCTCGACGATTCGGACGAGTCGGTGCGCGCCTTGCAGGCGTGGGCGATCGCGACAGCGTCGAAGACGTCGGTCGCGTGGGTTGACCGTGCCGGGGTGCGCTGGGACCGCTCAGGCTCGTGGCGTACCGAGACCCCGCCCGAGCAGTTCGCCGACTACCGCGGCATTCGCGTGTCCGTGACGACTGGTTAGCGCGTCAGCGCTCGTCGATCGGCACGTAGTTGCGTTCGACCTCGCCCGTGTAGATCTGGCGCGGGCGGCCGATCTTGGTGCGCGGGTCGTTCATCATCTCGCGGTAATGCGCGATCCAGCCGGGCATGCGCCCGAGGGCGAACAGCGGCGTGAACATCTGCACGGGGAACTTCATCGCCGAATACAACAGACCCGTGTAGAAGTCGACGTTCGGGTACAGCTTGCGCTCAATGAAGTACTCATCGCTCAACGCGATCTCTTCGAGGCGCTTCGCCATGTCGAAGGTCTCGTTGTTGCCGCCCAGCTGATCGAGGACGCTGTCGGCGACCTTCTTCACCACGGCGCCGCGCGGGTCGTAGGACTTGTAGACGCGGTGACCGAATCCCATGAGGCGCGCGCCTTCCGCGCGGTCCTTCACCTTGGCGACGAACTGCTCGATCGTGTCGCCCGATTCCTTGATCTGGTCGAACATTCGCAGCGCCGCCTCATTCGCACCGCCGTGGAGCGGGCCGGACAGGGCGTTGATGCCGGCCGAGACCGAGGCGTAGATATTCGCTTGCGACGAGCCGACGATGCGCACGGTAGACGTCGAGCAGTTCTGCTCGTGATCGGCGTGAAGGATGAGCAGCAAGTCAAGCGCGCGACGCACAGTGGGGTCGATGTCGAGTTCGCCGTCGGGGCCGGAAAAGGCGATCCGCATGAACTCATCGACATAGTGGCCGCCGGGGCGGGGCTCGATCAGCTCACCACCGGTCACGCGGCGCTGCAGGTAGGCGATC
This sequence comes from uncultured Demequinaceae bacterium, assembly GCA_964600005.1. GTDB lineage: Bacteria > Actinomycetota > Actinomycetes > Actinomycetales > Demequinaceae > Demequina. Next base: position 13,690 of record CAZRHL010000015.1, on the reverse strand, counting down.
ACCACAGCGGTCTTCGCGAGCAGCTGGACCGTTGCGAGCTCGATCTCGTACTCGCCGCGGCCGACTGACTCGGGATAGAAGGTCCCCAGCGCGCTTGTCGCACCGGACAGCACCGCCATCGGGTGGGCGCTGCGCGGGAAGGCGTTGAGGAAGGTCTTGATGCCCTCGTGCACATGCATGTGGCGTGCCACACGGTTGTTGAAGGCCGTCAGCTGGTCGATGTCGGGCAGCTGACCGTGAATGAGCAGGTAGGCGACCTCGAGGAACGTCGAGTTCTCAGCAAGCTGCTCAATCGGATAGCCGCGATAGCGGAGGATGCCGTTGTCACCGTCGATGTATGTGATGGCGGACTCGCATGACGCGGTGTTCATGAAGCCGGGGTCAACAGTGACAAGACCGGTGTCATGCAGAAGGCTGGCGACAGACACTCCGTCGTTTCCGATCGAAGCTCGTTCAATCGGCAACTCCGTGGTGGTGCTGCCAAACGTCAGTCGAGCGCCAGTCTCCTGGGTCATGTCTCCTCCTTTGAAGCACCCCGAGCCACTCTGCCACGGGACACCACTTGGGACCAAGTTTACTTTCCGTTGACGAGCCGCTGAGCCGCCTTCGCGATATCCGCATCGGACGCGGTCAAGGCGATCCGCACGTGGCGAGCCCCCGCTTCGCCATAAAACGTGCCCGGCGCCACCACAATGCCGCGATCTGCGAGCCATGCGATGGTGTCCCAAGCGCCTTCACCGCGCGTCGACCACAAGTACAGGCCGGCGTCGGAAGCATCGATCGTAAACCCTGCTTGCACCAAGGCCTGCGCGAGCACGCCGCGGCGCTGTCCATAGCGAGCACGCTGGGCAGCGACGTGCGCGTCGTCACCGAGTGCGACGCGCAACGCCTCTTGGACAGGCCACGGAACCATGAAGCCGGCGTGTTTGCGCAGTTCGAGCAGCGAGGAGATGAGCCGGACATCGCCTGCCGCGAACGCCGCGCGGTAACCGGCAAGGTTTGACTGCTTCGACAACGAGTAGACGGCGATGAGCCCCTCGTGGCTGCCGTCGCATACTCGGGGGTCGAGAATCGACGGAGCGCCGTCGGCGGCCCACGGCTCGCTCCACGCCAACTCGGCGTAGCACTCGTCCGACGCGACAATCGCGCCGATCTCCCGCGCAGCCTCAACGATCTCCCGCAACGCCTCGTGAGCCATGACGGCGCCCGTGGGGTTCGAGGGCGAATTCACCCATACGAGCTTCACCGCCGGGTTACCGCGCCAGTCGTTAACGGCGTCGGCCGGAAGCGGCGTAGCTCCTGCAAGCCGGGCCCCTACGTCATACGTGGGGTATGCCGCGCTCGGGTGGACAACCACATCGCCCGCACCCAAACCGAGCATTGCGGGCAGCAATGCGACAAACTCCTTCGAACCAACAGTGGGCAAGACCCCAGCTGGGTCAACCCCGGGAGCGTGGCGTCGGCGCTCAAACCATGCTGCGACGGCCTCTCGCAAAGGCGCCGTGCCGTAGGTCTGCGGATAGCCGGGGGCGTTTGCTGCGGCGCGCAACGCGTCGGCGACAACCTCGGGCGTCGGGTCGACGGGAGTGCCGACCGAGAGGTCGACCACCCCATCAGGGTGCTGACCTGCGCGCTCGCGGAAGGGCCCGAGCGAATCCCACGGAAAGTCGGGCAAAGCAGAGGCGTGAAGCCCCACGTCCTCGCCTACTCGGCGTTCTGCGGCGGCAGAGACTTGATGAGGTCGTGGTCGTGGGCGATGAGGCCCATCTTCGCCGCGCCGCCGGGCGAACCGATCTCCGAGAAGAACTCGACGTTCGCGTTGTAGTAGTCGGCCCACTTGTCCGGGACGTCGTCCTCGTAGTAGATCGCCTCAACGGGGCACACCGGCTCGCACGCGCCACAGTCCACACACTCATCCGGGTGGATGTAGAGCATTCGCTCGCCCTCGTAAATACAGTCAACGGGACACTCGTCAATGCATGCCTTGTCTTTCACGTCTACACAGGGCAAGGCGATGACGTACGTCACGATGGCTCCTTGAGGTCGTTCTGGGGAATAGCCACATACTAGCGCCGTGAGCGGGCGCCCGATGCGCTCCTAATCACAGACGATGGCGTGGTCTGGACGGTAGGTCCACGTGTCCGCTTCATCCTTTACCAGCTCTTCGCCGAGGAACACCTGGCGGTAGTTGGTGATGGTGAAGCCTGCCTGGCCGGCGGCCGACGGCACACAGTGGTCGCCCGTCACGTGTTGAGTGCCTGCAGGTCGCACGTTCGTCTTGGACGAGGCCCAGCTGTTGACCGTGTAGTGCGGGGTCGACCACACCTCCACGTAGAGCCTGCCCTTTTCGACGTAGGAGTTCATCACCGCGGCATACGGGGTGTCGTTCTTGAAGACCATGTTGATCTGGCCCACGTAGATCGTTGACTCACGGCCTGCGGGGTAACGCGGCAGCCACACGGAGTGCTGACGGTGCTGGATGATGTCGAATCCGGCGAAATACGCGGCGTTGTACGAGGTGGTCGCCATCTGGCTGAGACCGCCACCGATCGCCTCGGTGTGAATGCCATTGGTGATGACGCCAGCGACGTGGTACCCGTCCTCGCGTGTGATCGGGCTGAGCACCTCGGTGAGGTCGAAGGTCTGCCCCGGCAGCACGATCGTGCCCCGCACCTTTTCCGCTGCGTGGATGAGGTTGAGCGTGCGGATGCGCTCATTTGTGAGCGGGGTGTCGAAGGAGGAGACCTTCTCCTTGAAGTCGCTCACGTCAAGGCCCGGCACCACCGGAACGGGCTCGGTGATCTCATACGGCATCAGCACCGTGCGGCTGGGACTGCTCGCGGCGTCGAGCACGGCATCGCCCAGAGCCTCTCCATCGACGACACGGCCAGGCACACCCGGGTCCACGACCAGTTGGTGAGCATCGTCGAAGCCCACCGAGGCCCCACGGGCATCGTTGTTGAGGTCCGGGAACTCCTCGAGGAGATCTTCCGCGAGTGCCTCGCCGTCCACCTCAAGCGTGAGGATGCCGTCCACCTCGACAATGCGCGCATGCGCTGCCCACTTCTGGGCGGACAGCTCCACGTCGCGGTTCGAGCTGAGCAGACGAATCGGCTCGGCGAACTCGCGAGAGTTCATGATGTCCGCGAAGGCCTCCGCCTGGGCACGCGTCACGTCGGGCTGCTCGATCTGGGCGACAACGTCGACAACGCTCGACTGCGGCCAGGTCGCGAGGACCTGCTCGGCCGTCGCCGTCGAGTCGATGTCGATGAGCGGATCGCCGCCATCGGCGACGACCCGGGCGTTCTCGATGCGAACGTCAGCCTCAGACATCTCGCGGTTGAGGTCCTCGACTGCCCTGTCGATGGCGGCGACAAAGGCGCCGCGGTCAACCGTCACGGCGGGGTCAACAACACCGCCGCCCTGCACGTGCGCGATGAGGCGGGCCGGGTCGAGAGTGAAGCCCACGATCCTCGATGCGGTCGCGTCGACGTCGAGAGCGAGTCCTGCTTCTGAGGGCGCGACCGAGTAGATGTGACCCGCGGCATTGAGATCGAGGGGCGTGGCCTCGAGATCCGCCGCCAACTGCGCGAGGGCACTCGTGGCCTGCGCTTCCGACATGCCGCTGAGGTCGACGCCAAGCACCGTCACGCCGTCCGCGACGCGTTGCGCAGCCCATGCTTGCGCACCGACATAGGCCGCGCCGAGGAGAGCGAGCACCACGGCGATGACGACGCGGGCTCGGGCACCACGACGGCGCGGCCGACGCTCGGGCTCAGGTTCTGGTTCCAGCTCCGGTTCGGGCTCCGGCTCCGGTTCGGGCTCCGGTTCCGGTTCCGGTTCGGGCTCCGGTTCCGGTTCCGGTTCGGGCTCCGGTTCGGGTTCCGGCTCCGGTTCCGGCTCCGGTTCCGGTTCGGGTTCCGGCTCCGGTTCCGGCTCGGGCTCAGGTTCTGGTTCCAGCTCCGGTTCGGGATCCGGCTCCGGTTCGGGTTCCAGCTCCGGTTCGGGATCCGGCTCCACGACCGCGAGCTCTTCGGGCACAGGAACCGTGACCGCCGGGGCTGCCGAGTCATCGATATCCGGGCCCGGATCGTCAAGCGGCCGAATGATGTCGCTGAGATCAAGGTCGCGCTCGGGCGCGACCTGCATGCTCGGGCCAAGCGGAATCGGCGGCATCGCCAGTGGCGTGCGATCCGACACGATCCGGATGCGCGGACGCGCACGCACCTCGTCGGAAGGAGTGAAGCGTCGTGCGACGCGCCGGAAATCGGCCCGGGACCGTGCCCGTGCCAACCGAGCGGCAGCGTCGGCCGCTTGCAGACTCCTACGACGCGACATCCCGGCCCACCAACACGTACGGCGGTATTGCGGCGACCAGCGACATGACCACCGCGCCGCCGTATACCCACAGCGATGCTTTGAGGTCGTCAGCTGGGATGAGGACGGAGCCCCCAGGGCCGCGCTGCGCAAAGAAGTACGTCGCAAGCACCCAGGCTGCCGCGTAACCGCCGAAGCCCGCCCAGCCTTGCCACGCCTTCGCGAACAGCCCGCCCGAGCCGACGAGGATGAGAGCAAAGACGACGCCGAGGTAGCCCATCGAGCGGTAGCCGCCAGAGCCGACCGTTGCGACCACCGCCCCCGCCAGGGTCAGCGCGATCAACCCCACGGCCCGTCTCAGCATGGTGACCATGCTAGGTGACGGACCACCACAGGTCCTGCCGACTCACTGCGCAGCATTTTGGCGCTTGAGGCGCGCCGCCGCACGGCCACGTGCCGTCTGCTCGAGCACCACCTTGCGGATGCGCACCTTCTCCGGCGTCACTTCCACGCACTCATCGTCCGATGCGAACTCAAGCGACTCCTCAAGGGTGAGGCGGCGGGGCGGGGTCAAACGCTCGAGCTCTTCACCTGTCGAGGAGCGGATGTTGTTCAGCTTCTTCTCTTTGGTGATGTTGACGTCCATGTCCTCGGCGCGGTTGTTCTCGCCGACGACCATGCCTTCGTACACATCCTCGGTGGGACCCACAAAGAAGGTGCCGCGTGCGGAGAGGTCCATGAGTGCGTTGGGAGTCACCACACCAGCACGGTCAGCGACGAGCGAGCCGGAGGTGCGGTAGACGATCGGACCACACCACGGCTCGTAGCCGTGCGAGATGGAGGACGCAATGCCCGTGCCGCGCGTCTCGGTGAGGAAGGTCGAGCGGAAGCCGATGAGGCCACGCGCCGGAACAATGAACTCCATGCGCACCCAACCGGTGCCGTGGTTCGACATCGACTCCATGCGGCCCTTGCGGGCGGCCATGAGCTGCGTGACAGCGCCGAGGTGCTCTTCGGGCACGTCGATCGTCATGTGCTCCATCGGCTCGTGAACCTTGCCATCAACGAGCTTGGTCACCACCTGCGGCTTGCCCACGGTGAGCTCAAAGCCTTCACGGCGCATCTGCTCCACGAGGATCGCAAGGGCGAGCTCACCACGGCCCTGAACCTCCCAAGCGTCGGGGCGCTCGGTTGGCAGAACACGGATCGACACGTTGCCGATGAGCTCCTTGTCGAGGCGGTCTTTCACCTGACGCGCAGTGACCTTTGCTCCCTTGACGCGACCGGCGAGCGGGGAGGTGTTGATGCCGATCGTCATCGAGATCGCCGGGTCGTCAACCGCGATGAGCGGCAGCGGCTGCGGGTTGTCGATGTCGGTGA
>CAZRHL010000015.1:0-7983 GCA_964600005.1 uncultured Demequinaceae bacterium | reverse complement strand
ATCGTCTCGCCGATCGTGATCTCCTCGATGCCGGCGACGGCGACGATGTCGCCCGGACCCGCCTCTTCCGCGGGCACACGCTCAAGGCCGGTGGTGACGAGCAGCTCGGTGATCTTGACCGGCTTGATCGACCCATCATGACGGGCCCACGCCACCTGCTGGCCCTTGCGGATGCGGCCGTTGTAGACGCGCAGCAGGGCAAGACGGCCGAGGAACGGCGACGCGTCGAGGTTGGTGACGTGCGCCTGCAGGGGCGCCGCCTCGTCATAGGTGGGAGCGGGAACCCGCTCCATGATCACCTCGAAGAGGGGACGGAGGTCATCGCTGTCCGGGAGCTGACCATCGGCCGGCTGGTTGAGTGAGGCGCGGCCGGACTTCGCCGAGGCGTAGACGACGGGCACCTCAAGCAACGCGTCGATGTCGAGGTCGGGGACATCGTCGTGGAGGTCCGACGCGAGCGACAGGAGAAGGTCGTGCGTCTCTTCGACAACTTCCGCGATACGGGAGTCGGGACGGTCGACCTTGTTGACGACGATGATGACGGGCAGGTGCGCGGCAAGCGCCTTGCGCAGCACAAAACGGGTTTGGGGCAACGGGCCTTCCGAGGCGTCGACGAGCAGGACGACGCCGTCAACCATCGACAGGCCACGCTCCACCTCGCCGCCGAAGTCGGCGTGACCGGGGGTGTCGATCACGTTGATCGTCACCTCGTCCGGGCCGTGAGTGGAACCCGTGTAACGGATGGCGGTGTTCTTGGCGAGGATCGTGATGCCCTTTTCGCGCTCAAGGTCACCTGAGTCCATAGCGCGTTCGTTGACGTGGGAGTGCTCGCCGAACGCACCCCCCTGCCACAGCATGGCGTCGACAAGGGTGGTCTTTCCGTGATCGACGTGGGCGACGATGGCAACGTTGCGCAGATCTGAGCGCACGGGCATGCGAGGGACTCGTTTCATTGAGGGAGACGGCCCGGATGCGGACCGTCGTCCATTCTAGCGACCTGATCCCCGTCGGAAAAAGTGGAAAGCCCGGTTTTCTCCTCCTCGCATGCGCGATCAAGACGTCGAGCAAATCCTCACTGGGTGGCGCCCTGAGCCGATTGGGTGCGCGAGAGTTTCGACAGAAAGGTCTGCCATGGCATTGCTCGCCGCCCGCCGTTCATCGCAGGGCTCGGCAACGGAGTTGCCGCGTTCGGTCTCAAACGCCGCACTCCTCGATTCGCTTTCCGCCGCGGTGTTCCTGGCTGACATGAACCTCACGCTCACCCATGCCAACAAGGCCTCGTTGGAGATGCTGGCGAAGGTGACCCGTGCGATGGAGAGCGAGGGTGGAGACACCTCGGCGAGCCCCATCGGTGCATCCCTGTCGAGCTTTTACGAGAACCCGGCACGTATGGAAGCCGCGTTGCGCGACCCCTCTCAGCTGCCCTTCGAGTACTTCTTCAGCTCCGGCAGCGTGCGCCTGCGCACGACGATCACGGCTCTCTTTGACGACGCTGGGGTTCAGCAGGGCTACTGCGTTGTGTGGGATGACGAGTCCTTTGACGCGACGCTCCGCGAGTTCTCGACGAACACGGCAACGCGTCTCATCCAGCTTGGCGAGAACCTCGAGGGACTCATGACGCAGCTGACGTTGCAGGCGTCGAACACCTCCGAGGGTGCACAGACTGCCGCAGCGGCCGTCGAGCAGATGAGCGCATCGGTCCACGAGATCGCAAGCTCCGCCTCGCAGGCCGTCACCGTTGCCCGCGAGGCCGTGGGCGCCGCATCGACCGCCACGGAGCGCGTCACCAAGCTCGACGCCTCGAGCCAGGAGATCGGCGTTGTCGTCAAGCTCATCACCTCGATCGCCGAGCAGACCAACCTCCTCGCCCTCAACGCGACCATCGAGGCCGCACGAGCTGGCGAGGCAGGCAAGGGCTTCGCAGTTGTCGCCTCCGAGGTGAAGGAGCTCGCCCGCGAGACCGCCGAGGCCACCCAGCGCATCACCGACATGATCGATGCGCTGCAGGAGGACTCGAGCCACGTCACCACTGCGCTCACCGGCATCACCGACCTCATCCACCAGATCTCGGACGCCCAGACCTCCATCGCAGGAGCCGTCGAGGAGCAGTCCGCCACCACCAACGAAATCTCTCGCTCCGTCGGTGACGTCGCCGCCACTGCCGAAGCGACCACGACCGAAATCTCCTCGGTGGTCGACCTCCTTGACTTGGTTCACGACTCGGCCAAGGAACTGAGGGCGATCGCCTCTCAAGAGGCATAACCCTTGCGCCTTGACGGGCGCACAAGCGAAAGGCTCAACACATGGCTCTCTTGGCACCTAAGCGGCAGGCAGTCGCGTCCGGTGACGCTGCAAGCGTCCTCACCAAGGGAGCGAGCCTTGGCACCATCCTCGACAGTTTTGCCGTCAACCTGTTCCTCGCGAACACCGACGGCAAGATCGTCTTCGGCAATGACACGGTCTTCGACACGATGCGCGCGAAGGGCGTTGATCCCGCGTCGATCATCGGCCAGCCGCTCAAGGATTTCGAGAGCGGCACCCCGTCGCTGAACCCTGCTGACTACCCGCGTCACAATGAGTTCGTCATGGGCGACATGGTGGTGCGAAGCAGCCTCAATGTGCTCAAGGACGACTCGGGTCGGGTCATCGGGTTCTCGTACGTCTGGACCGACGCGTCAGAGGCCGCGCTGATGAAGGAAGAGGCGGTTCGCTCCGCCACGCGCATGGTGTCTCTCACGTCGGAGATCGAGGACCTCACGACGCAGCTGACGTTGCAGGCGTCGAACACCTCCGAGGGTGCACAGACTGCCGCAGCGGCCGTCGAGCAGATGAGCGCATCGGTCCACGAGATCGCAAGCTCCGCCTCGCAGGCCGTCACCGTTGCCCGCGAGGCCGTGGGCGCCGCATCGACCGCCACGGAGCGCGTCACCAAGCTCGACGCCTCGAGCCAGGAGATCGGCGTTGTCGTCAAGCTCATCACCTCGATCGCCGAGCAGACCAACCTCCTCGCCCTCAACGCGACCATCGAGGCCGCACGAGCTGGCGAGGCAGGCAAGGGCTTCGCAGTTGTCGCCTCCGAGGTGAAGGAGCTCGCCCGCGAGACCGCCGAGGCCACCCAGCGCATCACCGACATGATCGATGCGCTGCAGGAGGACTCGAGCCACGTCACCACTGCGCTCACCGGCATCACCGACCTCATCCACCAGATCTCGGACGCCCAGACCTCCATCGCAGGAGCCGTCGAGGAGCAGTCCGCCACCACCAACGAAATCTCTCGCTCCGTCGGCGATGTCGCGTCCACGGCCGAAGCCACCACGCAGGACATCTCCGGTGTGGTCGACAAGCTCGACTCGATTCAGGCAGAGGCTCGCACGCTGAGCCGACTCCGCGACCGGGCACTCTAGCCGTCACGCCACCAGGGCGTCGGGACTCGTTTCCGGCGCCCTGTGTCGTGCCCATAGGGTGAGGCCATGGACATGCGTCATCTCGCTCTTGCTGCTGACTGGGAAGCGGCTGTTGCCGAAGGCTCTTACCGGGTGTCAACGCGCGGCGTCTCGCTCGAGGAGGAGGGCTTCATCCACTGCTCCTTCCCCGAGCATGTGGCCGACGTCGCGGCTCGCTTCTACGCGGACGTCACCGAGCCCCTCGTCGTGTTGGTGATCGATGGCGAAGAGGTGGAGGCCGGCGGCGTTGCCGTGCTCGTCGATGATGTGGACGGTGTGGGCTACCCCCACATCTACGGCCCGCTCTACCCCGAATGCGTGACTGACGTGCTGCCTGCGCGCATGGAGGATGGCACTCTCGTCATCGAGCAGGGCTGAGCGGCGCGCGGCTCACGACCGCACCGCGCGGAACGCGTGCGTGACAAACGGAACTGTCACGGTGCCGCCGTCTGCCAGCTGCGGAGTGGTCGCGAACAGTTCGGTGAGACCAGCGTCGACCCGCGCCTTGTAGCCCTCATCGCCGGCAATGTAATAGCTGCGCGAATGGACCATGTTGCGCACGCCCTCTGCGCTCAGCTCCGCGCTCCAGCTGAAGGTCATCGTTTCAAGGCCGATGAGCGGTGGCGTGACAGTGGGGCCGCCGCGTGCCAAGACGCTGGCAGCGTCGGGCCCCTTCACTACTCGGCTGAGCCGTGCCACCCAGTGGGTGCGCTCATCGGGGGCGTTCCAGAGCAGCGCCAACCGGCCGCCTTTGCGTAGCACCCGGCTCGCCTCGCGAGATGCGGAAGCGTGAACCCAGCGCCACGCTTGGCCGCAGATGAGAGCGTCGGCGCTGTCATCGGGAAGAGGGATCGACTCGATGGTGCCCACGCGGCGGGGCACGCCAGGTGCAACAGTGGCAAGGGCGGCGAGGGTGCGCTCATCGGAATCGACTGCAATGACACGGTGGCCTTGGCGCATGAGTTCTGCAGTGAGAGCGCCGGAACTCGCTCCCACGTGGATGACGTCGAGTCCTTTGCCCCCAAGCGCCCACGCAACTGCGCTCGCAGGGTACGCCGATCTACCAGCGGCGAATCCTCCGGCCGCATTGCCGGACGAGGTCCCGAGAGCAACCACGGTGGCAGGCTACTCCTGTTCTGAACTAGGCCGGCACGGGCTCCACTGGTTGAGCGGGCACGATGACGGCATCTTCCTTCGGTTCCCCCATCTTCACGGCGATGACACCTGCGAGAACGAGTGCAGCGCCTGCGTATTGCATGGCGTGAGGAGCCTGGCCAAGGAGGACCCAAGCGAAGATCGCCGCGGCAAGGACCTCGGTGAGCGACACGAACGAGCCGAGCCGCGCGCCGAGCCGCCGCGTGGCTGCGATGCCCGTCGTGTACGCGACCGCAGCGGTGATGACGCCCAGGCCGAGAGCGGCCATCCACCACGGCAGCTGAGTGCCGGCGAGGGTGACGTCGCCGGCGGTGAAGTGCATCGGCAGAATCCCCACGATCCCAGCGATGCCGAGAACGACGACGGCGACCACGAGACCGGTCGCGGCAAGGGTGAGAGGCGGCAGGCCGATCGTCTCGTCCGCGCCAACAATGAAGTAGACGGATGCGCCGATCATCGCCGCGAGGGCCCAGCCGACACCCACCATGGAGACCCTGCCACCACCGAGCACGTCGAGGAGGAGCAAGAGTCCAGCGGCGGCGAGAGCGGCACCGCCGACGGTGAGGCGGGTGGGGCGGTGACCATGCCGGAACCACATCCACACCACAACAGCGACGGGCGCCGTGTACTCGATGAGGAGCGCGATCGAGACGTCGAGGTGGCCGACTGCCATGAAGTAGCACAGCTGGGCGCCGGCGACAGCGAAGAGTCCGTAGACGAGCACCACAGGCAGTGCGGCACGCAGGACGCGCCACTGGCCGCGCAGTGCCATGTAGCCGGGGATCGCGAGCGCGAGCGAGCCGATGGTGACGCGCACGAGCGTTGCCGCGCCCGCTGACCAGCCGATGTCGAGAAGCGAACGGGCAAGGGATCCCGAGAGTCCGAATGACAGCGCGGCGAGCAGCGCAAAGCCAAGGCCGGAGGCCGTGCGGGAAGGCGTGTACACGCGGGGCGCGTCATGCGCCAAAGTGCTCATGACACATGACGATACAACCCGACCTGGTAAGGTGTCAAAATGCGCTTTGGTCATGATCTCGCCGTGGCTTTGGAGTCGGGGGTGTGGCTCGCAAACTCCGCTCTCGAGCCCGACGCTGTGGTGACCCTCGAGGATGTCGACGAGTTCTTTGACCGCTTCGAATACACCGGTGCGCGACCGATTGAGAAGGACGTGGAGCAGGTGCGCGCGATCCGGCCCACGCTGCGCAAGGTGTTCCTTGCAGGGCGCGACGGAGCGGTGCCGCTCGTCAACGAGATCCTCGAGAAGGCGCGCGCCGTGCCACGGCTCGTGCGCCACGGCGACACGGACTGGCACATTCACGCCACCGACGACAACGGCCCCTTTGCCACGCGCATCCTTGTGGAGACGGCCATCGGCATCATCGACATGGTGCGTGCCGATGAGATGAACCGTTTTGGTGTGTGCGCAATGGATGACTGCAAAGGCGTGGTGCTCGATCTCAGCCGCAATCGCTCACGGATCTACTGCTCCGTCGCCTGCACGAACCGTGCGGCCGCGGCGGCATACCGCGCACGCCAGGCCGAGGCCAATGACATAGAAGAGGCCTCGTAAGCCGCTCCCCCTCCACGCGCTACTCGGGACGGTAAGCCGTGACCTCGATCTCGATCTTCATCGCCTCATCGAGCAGCTGCACCACTTCCATCGTCGCGGCGGGGCGAATATCGCGGAACCACTTCCCAAATACGGGGAAGCACTTTTCCGCATCCTCGCGCTGGGTGAGGAGATAGCGCACTCGAACCACGTCATCGAGCGACAAGCCCACTTCGCTGAGAGCCGCCGCGATGTTGGACAGCGCCTGATCCGCCTGCTCGACAACGTCGTCGGAGATCGTCATCGTCTCGTAGTCGTACCCGGTGGTCCCGCTCACCCACGCCCAGGGGCCCTCTACAACGGCGCGCGAGTACCCGATGACCTGCTCGAAAGGCGAACCGGAACTGATGAGGCGGCGGTCTGCACCCATGACGATCTCCCTGCGTGAACAACGACGGCAAGATGCCGTGGGATGCCTAGGGTAACCCCAAGCCGCGCCCCAGGCGAAAAAGCGCCTGGTATTCACCGTCAATTGTGACTCGCCTCACAATTTCGCGCCATCATTGGCTTTTTCTTGAATTCCGGCTTACCGTGAAAAGAACCCCTCATACAACTGAATAGGAGGCTTTTGCCATGAAACTCAAGGACCGAGTCATCGCGGTCACTGGCGCTTCGTCAGGGATCGGCCGCGGCATCGCCGTCGTTGCAGCGCGCGAGGGCGCCAAGGTCGTCGTCGCTGACCTCGACGAGACCGGCGGAGCCGAAACGGTCGCGGCCATCACCGATGCCGGCGGGCGCGCTGCCTTTGTGAAGATCGACGTCTCACAAGAAGACGACGCCCAAAAGCTCGTCGATTTCGCCGTCACCACTTTTGGTGGGCTTCACGGCGCTGCCAACAACGCGGGCGTTGCGCTCGACCAGGTGTCGTTCATCGACACGTCCACCGACCTGTGGCGCAAGACCATGTCGATCAACACTGACGGCATGTTCTTTCATTTGCGCGCGCAACTCGCCTATTTCAAGGATCACGGCGGCGGTGCCATTGTCAACACTGCGTCGATGGCATCCATCAAGGCCGTCAAGAACGTGACCGCTTACGCGGCGTCCAAGTGGGCGGTTGTTGGCCTCACCAAGCAGGCCGCGATCGAGGGCATCGATTACGGCGTGCGCGTCAATGCCATTGCGCCGGGTGTCATTCGCACCGCGATCTTCGACAGCACCCCCGAGAATCAGATGAAGGCCTTTGAGGAACTCCAACCCGGTGGTCGCCTGGGCACGCCAGAAGAGATGGGAGAACTTGTGGTCTTCCTCCTGTCCGATGAAGCGTCCTACGTCAATGCCGCCGTCCTCACAGGCGACATGGGAGCGTCGGCGTTCTAGTGCGACGGTCGCGCGTCGGCGAAAATGCTCGTGACGCCGACGCGCGGCTTTCGTTACCGTGGGAGTGCACCGTCGATCATTGGAGTCCCCCATGGCTGACAAGAAGGAAAATGGCACGTTCTCCGCCGAGGAGAAGGCGGCAATGAAAGAGGCCGCCGCAGAGAAGCGTCGGGCAAAGCAGGCCGACGCTGCCGCCGCCGACGCTGCGGCGTGTGCCGAGAAGATCGCCGAAATGGAACCCGCCGACCGAACGCTTGCGGAAAAAATCGACGAGATCGTCAGTTCCGTTGCACCCGAACTCGCGCCACGCACTTTCTATGGCATGCCTGCCTACGGCAAGGACGGAAAGGTTGTCGTGTTCTTCCAGAGTGCGGCCAAGTTCAAGGAGCGTTACTCAACGCTCGGCTTCCAACCCACCGCGAACCTCGATGACGGCAACATGTGGCCCACGTCCTT
>CAZRHL010000014.1:0-24366 GCA_964600005.1 uncultured Demequinaceae bacterium | reverse complement strand
AAACCCCTGGTCAAGTGGGCTGTGGGCCCTACTCCTACCACCTGAGGGTTAAGGGGTCGCAGGGTGAAACCCTGTCTGTCCGACCAGACGAAGACGCAGGTAGAGGGTCAGATTCTGAGAGATGTGAGCTGGCACTCGTTGCATCTCTGGGATCCGCAGGCGGACGTCAGCGCGCGCCGGGGGCACTCTTGCGCTCTCCCGCAGCTCCCGCAGAAGGCGCTGAGGGTCGATGACGCATTTTGGTCGACCCTCAATGCCTTCTGGGGGTCAACGAGGGGTCAAGATGTGGTCACCTAAGGCGCGGGGGAGGGGCCCTACTGGGCCGATGTGGCGATCGCCTCGAGTGCGCCGCGGTCACGAATGGCCGTCCAGCGTCGGCCCGAATCGATGATTCCGTCCGCCCGCCACCCACTCATCACTCGCGAGACTGACTCCGGCGTTGACCGGGCGAGGCCCGCCACATCGGCACGCGATAACGGCACCTCAATGAGCACCGAGCCGTCACGCTGGACGGTGCCCACCTTGTCGGCAAGGCGGAGAAGGGCAGTTGCCACGCGCACTGCGACAGTGTCGCTCGTTTGACCGCCGACATCGGCGTGGGCTCGTGCCAAGCGGGCCGCAACATCATCGAGAACGCGAAGTGCGACAGCAGGGTGCTCGTTCAAGACCTCGCGAAAAGCGGCCTGGTCGATTCGCAATGTGCATGACCCGACCATCGCGGTGGCGGTCTGTTCGTAGACGGGGGATCCAATGGTGCTCATCGCGCCGAACAACTCTCCAGGCGTAAGGATGTCGGTGATGCTCTCTGCGCCATTCACGGTGACTGCGCTCAACTTGATACGGCCCTCCGCGACGATATAGAGCGTGTTGGCCTGGTCCCCAGCGTGAAAGAGTGACTCGCCTTCGCTCCACGACGTCGCTTGCATGCGAGCGTCGACCCGTTCCAACGCGCTGTCGCTGAGCCCTGCGAAGTAGGGGGCGCGTTCTAGAGCCCGCTTTCGCACGGGCCACGGACACACATGCGGCACGGTGACATCCCTCAAGGGGATACGCCGACGCTGGGGCCGCGCCGCAGGCGAAGAAGCCATAGGGGGAGGTTACCAAGTGCAGTAACGACGCCGGGGCGACCAATGTGCGGGTAATTGATGTGCGTCATGGTGCGTCGCTCGGGGAGTTCGTACGGTCAAGACAACACCGACCGAAAGGAGCCCATCGTGGACACGACTGTGAGGACCACGCTTCGAGCTGAAGGCTTCGCTTGCCCTTCCTGTGTGACGAAGATCGAGAAGCACGTGGGTGCGCTCGACGGCGTCGCTAACGTCACCGTTCACTTCGCGTCATCCCGAATCGACATCGAGCACAACCCAGATGTCTCACGCGTGGATGACCTTGTGGCCGCCGTGCGCAAAGCCGGTTACGTCGCCGCGCCATCGGCGTTCTAGCACTTCTCTCCGCATCAGCTCGCCCGTCGAAAGGTAACCGTTCCCATGACCGCCCTCCTGACTCTGGTCCGCAGCCGCTGGCTCGTCCCCATCGTGGCTGGTGCGCTGATTGTCGCCTCCTTCGTCACAGGCCAGGCGTCAGGAGGGCCTTGGGCTGATGCATTGATGATCGCTGCCGCAGTTGTGGCAGGTGCGCCGATCGCCCGAGCCGCAGTGAACTCCCTCAAGGTGCGCGTTGTCAGTATCGACCTCCTCGTATCGGTCGCTGCGATCGGGGCGATCGCCATTGCGAACTATTGGGAGGCGGCAGCGGTGACCTTCCTCTTCGCGGTAGGTCACGCGCTTGAGATCGCGACACTCAACAAGACTCGTGCTGCGCTTGCGGAGTTGGTGAAGGTGGCGCCTGACGAGGCCACGGTGTTGAGAGATGGCGTGCAAATCCGAGTTCCAGCGCACGCAGTGAGGCCCGGTGAGACCGTCCTGGTGAAGCACGGGTCAAAGGTTCCTGTGGATGGTGTGGTGATCGACGGCGTCGGCGCGATCGACGAGGCCCCCATCACGGGTGAGTCCATCCCGGTAGAGAAGGCCGCCGGTGACCGTGTGTTCGCGGGCACCGTGTCGACGGGAGGACTCATGCGGGTCGAAGCGCGCGGGGTGGGCGCTGACACGACCCTTGCCCGCATCATTCACCGTGTCGAGGAAGCGCAGGACGCAAAGGCGAAGACCCAAGCGTTCATCGACCGCTTCTCACGGTGGTACACGCCAGGGATCATCGTGCTCGCCATCATCGTCGGCCTCGTCACGCGCGATGTCGTCCTGGCGCTCACGCTCCTCGTCATTGGCTGCCCGGGAGCCTTGGTCATCTCCATTCCCGGCGCAATCGTGGCTGGTATCGGGAGGGGCGCCCGCGACGGAATTCTCATCAAGGGCGGCGAGTACCTTGAAACTGCCGCAAAGATCGACGTGGTTGCCCTCGACAAGACGGGCACGCTGACTGAAGGTCGTCCGCAGGTGACAGACGTGCTGGCGCTCGACAACGCCTCCACCGCCGACGCTGTCCTTCAGTGGGCAGCGCGAATAGAGAGCGGTTCGAACCACCCGCTTGCTGCCCCGATTCTCGCCGCCGCAGCTGACCGGGGGCTCGTGGTTGACGTTGCGGCGGTCGACATTGTCACGATTCCAGGCAAGGGCATGGTTGCGACCATCGACGGCACGAGGGCCGCCGTGGGAAACCGGGCGCTCGTCATTGACGAAGCCGGGCACATCGCCCCAGAGGTGGCCTCTGCCATCCACGCACTCGCAACAGGGGGACGCACGCCGATGGCCGTTGTGGTGGACCGGCAGGTCATCGGTGTGATCGGTGTGGCCGATCAGGTGCGCACAGACGCCGCGCACATGGTGTCCGGCCTGCGCGGAGCTGGCGTCCGCCGCGTCCTCATGCTGACGGGCGACGCGGCACCCGTTGCCGAGGCAGTGGCCCGTGACGTGGGCATTACCGAGGTCTACTCGAGTTTGTTGCCCGAGGACAAGCTCGATGTCGTTCGAGCGCTGCAGGCAGAAGGTCACGTGGTCGCGATGGTGGGCGACGGTGTGAACGACGCTCCGGCGTTGGCGACGGCGAACATTGGCGTCGCAATGGGGGCAGCAGGTGCAGGTGTCGCGATCGAGACCGCCGATATCGCCCTCATGAAAGATGACCTGCTCAAACTTCCCCGCGCGGTTTTGCTCGCCAGGCGCACTGTCGCCGTCATGCATCAGAACGTGGCGGTCGCGATGGTGACAGTCGCTGCCCTCTTGCTTGGCGTGGTTGCGGGTGGCGTGACGATGGCGATCGGCATGCTCGTCCATGAGGTCTCTGTGCTTGCCGTGATAGCGAATGCGATGCGATTGCTCAAGGGGCAACGGCCCGACGTCACACGCCCCGTTACGACGCAAGAGCTTGCCTTGGCGGCTGCTTCGTGATTCCATAACGATATATCGCGAGCAGTCGCTGGCGATCGTTATTCGGTGTCGAGGAGGCAGTCATGAAGGAATCCCGTCGTGGAGGATTCGACGCAAACCAGGCGGCCGATGCTGTGTGGAAGATGGTCGATCAGTTGAAAGGCGAGTTCGACAAGAAGGTCGGCACTCGTATGGGCAGGGGAGACGTACGCGCTTCCGTTCTGTTCTTGCTCGACGAGCGACCGATGCACGGCTACCAGATCATTCGTGAGATCGAAGATCGCACGGGAGGGCGCTGGAAGCCGTCCGCCGGTTCCGTATACCCGACGCTTCAGATGCTTGCGGACGAGGGGCTCGTCACGGTTGACGTCGTCGAAGACCGTAAGGTCTACGCCCTGACCACCGAAGGAAGGGAAGCAGCTGAGCACGTCGCTGACAACGTGCCGTGGGCGACTGAAGACGAAGAACAGGGACCTCGAGTTGGCGCTCTTGCGAAGGCGGCGTTCGAGCTCGCCGACGCCGTCACGTCGATGGCGCGCAGTGGAAACACCCAGCAACGTGAAGAAGCCGTGGGAGTGCTTCGCGACGCCCGGCGCACGATCTACTCCATTCTTTCCCGGGACTGACGCGGGTGGCGGCCCCTCGCGGGCATGATGGAGGCATGACGTCCGCAACAGTGTCAGGTCGGGCGCGCTATCGACGGATTCTCCGCTTCGCCATGTGGCATCTCACCGTCACGTGGTGGCACGAGATTGTGTTGCCGTCAGTGGGCCTGAGCCGTGTTGCGGCACGAACCAGGCCTGCACGTATGCGGCGCTTTGCGAAGAGTTTTCGTGTGCTCGCCGTGTCGCTTGGTGGCCTCATGATCAAGCTCGGCCAGTATCTGTCGTCGCGACTCGACGTCCTGCCGCCTGAGATCACGTCGGAGTTGCAGGGTCTGCAAGATGAAGTGCCGGCGGTGGGGTTCGAGGCGATCAAACGTCTTGCGGAAGAGGAATTGGGCGTTCCGTTGGACCGTGTGTTCGCACACTTTGACGCGGAGCCCGTCGCTGCTGCCTCTTTGGGTCAGGCGCATCGAGCGCGCCTCACCTTTGCCGACGCCGAAGCGGCAGGCTTTGGCGACGTGGTGGTCAAGGTCCAACGGCCGGGAATCGCGCAGATCGTCGACATCGATCTCGCGGCGCTGCGTAAGGTCGCCGTGTGGGTGTCGCGAGTGCGACTGGTGAACAGGCGCGTTGATGCGCCCGCCTTGATCGAAGAGTTCGCCGTGACGAGCCTTGAGGAGATCGACTACCTCCACGAAGGCGCCGCATCAGAGCGCTTTGCGGCGCTTTTTGAGGACGATCCGCGAGTGCGGGTACCTGATGTCGTGTGGGAACGCACCACTCGCCGTGTGCTCACGCTGCAGGATGTGAGTGCCATCAAGATCACTGATCACGCCGGAATGCGTGCCGCGGGAATCGACCCAGCCGAGGTTGCACCCGTGTTTGCCGAGGTGATGTTTGATCAATTGTTCCGCCACGGCTACTTCCACGCGGATCCCCATCCCGGCAATCTCTTCGTCACGCCGCTGGAGGGGGATGGGCCACCGTGGGCGCTGACGGTTGTCGACTTCGGCATGATGGGAGAGGTCACACCCGCTCTGAAGTCCGCGCTCCGCAAACTTGTCATCGCGGCCGCGATGCGGGATGGCCGGTCGATGGTGGCGGCGATGAGCGAGGCAGGGGTCTTGCTCCCGAGTGCCGATTCACGCGAGCTTGAGCGCGTCATTAGTCATGCGTTCGCTCGCTTTGGCGGGATGGGTTTCGCCGAGCTGCGCAACGTCGATCCGCGAGAGTTCCGCGAATTCGCGGCGGAGTTCAGCGACATCATGTTGAGCCTGCCTTTTCAATTGCCTGCGAACTACCTGCTCGTGATGCGGACGACATCTCTCACATCAGGCGTATGCAGTGGACTCGACCCGGCATACAACCTGTGGGACTCGGTTGAGCCTTACGCCCAAGGTTTGCTACGGGACGAGACAGGCGGCTTGGTGGGGGAGGCCGTCAGCTCGGTGCGCGACGCCGTACGCATCAGTGTTGGGCTTCCCGCACGCATCGACGCTCTGCTCACGCAGGCGGAGAACAGTGGTGTCCGCGTCGAAGCACCGGGCGTTGAGCGTGTATTGCTGCGCCAAGAACGCGCCGCACGGAGGACGACATCTGCGGTCCTCTTTGCCGCGCTGTTCATTGGTGGAGCAGTCCTTCGCCTCGACGTCGAAGGGTGGGGGACCGCGACGATGATCGCATCCGCCGTGCCGCTCCTCCACGCGCTGTTTGCGGGGCGTCGACGCTGACGCACGTGGAGCGTCGGCCGTGTCCACGCAATCTTGGCGACAAGCGCTCACAAAGCGCGACGTGACTGCTGCGCGTGCCTGTAAGGTGCGTCAAGAAACCCGCGCACCGCACCCCTGCAAGGACGTGTCATGGCCAAGCTGTACTTCCGCTACGGAGCGATGAACTCATCGAAATCGGCGTTGTTGCTCACTGCGGCGTACAACTACGAAGAGCGCGATCAGCATCCAGTCATCGTCAAGCCGGGCATCGACACGAAGGCAGGCGGGGCAGTCCAGTCGCGCATCGGTATCGAGCGTCCAGTCGACATCCTGCTCGGCCACGAGAAATCGTTCCGCGAGGCGCTCTTAGAGCACCGGCCGCTTGGCGAGATTGACGCCGTTTTCGTCGATGAGGCACAGTTCCTTACCCCTGCGCAGGTTGACGAGGCCTTCGCTGTTGCTGTCGAAGACGGCATCCCCGTCCTCTGCTACGGCTTGCGCGCCGACTTCATGACGCGCTCCTTTCCGGGGTCAATGCGCCTCATGGAGATTGCGCACTCGATTGAGGAGCTGAAGACGATTTGCCGGTGTGGCTCCAAGGCGATTTTCAACGCTCGGATTGTCAACGGGGAGTTCGTGCGCCATGGTGATCAAGTGGCGATCGACGGCCAAGATGCCAGGTACGAATCACTGTGTGGCCGCTGCTACCTCCAGAAGGTAGGTCCCTTCCCTGCGACGGTGCAGACGTGACAATCAGGACAGCACACATGGGACCGTCCCAACTAGGTCCGCGGGCCTGTACTTTCATCCGGAAAAGTGCGTAACAATGGAGACCGTGACAGAGCCCGTGCTGCTGGTGATCGTGGTCGCGACCGCACTCGCTTTTGACTTCACCAATGGGTTTCACGACACAGGCAACGCGATGGCGACATCGATTGCCACGCGTGCGTTGAGCCCCCGCCGCGCTGTGTTGTTGTCAGCAAGTCTCAACCTCGTCGGCGCCTTCTTGTCTCTTGCCGTTGCGGCGACGATCGCCAAGGGAATCGTCGACGCTGGGGTCGTCACGCTCGACGTCGTTCTCGGTGGACTCGTGGGCGGCATCGTGTGGAACCTCATCACCTGGCTGTTCGGGATACCGTCAAGTTCGTCCCATGCGCTTGTGGGTGGCGTCGTGGGCGCCGTGCTCGCGGCCGTCGGCGGTGGCGGCGTCCTGTGGGGCGGGCTGACCGCGAAGGTGCTGATCCCCGCTCTGCTCGCGCCGGTCGTCGCAATTCTTGTCGCATCGATCGCAACCCGCCTTGTCATGCGGATGACGCGTGACGTTCCGCAGCAGGACAACGACCGAATGTTCCGCTGGGGCCAGATCGGATCTGCGTCGCTTGTCTCGCTCGCGCATGGCACCAACGATGCGCAGAAGTCGATGGGAATCATCCTCCTGGCGCTCATTGCCGCGGGCGCGGTTCCTGCCGATTCGAACGTGCCGTGGTGGGTCATCATCGCCTGTGCCCTCGCGATGGCGCTTGGCACCTATACCGGGGGCTGGCGGGTGATTCGCACTCTTGGCAAGGGGCTTGTCGAGCTCGAGTCTCGCCAAGGCATGGCTGCCGAGACATCGTCTGCCGCCGTCATCTTGTTGTCGAGCCACTTCGGCTACTCGCTGTCCACCACCCATGTGGCAACCGGCTCGATCATGGGCTCTGGTGTGGGCGCCAAGGGCAGTTCGGTGCGGTGGAAGGTTGCGGGCCGTATGGCCATTGCGTGGCTCATCACCGTCCCGGCCGCGGGCCTCGTCGGAGCCGCGTGCTATTTGCTTGACACCGCGACAAGCTCGTACGCCGTTGTCGCGTTGCTCGTCGTCGTCTCCGGAATCATCGTTGCATGGTCACGATTGCGTCCGGTCAACCCCTCGAATGTGAACGACGCGTGGGACGAGGACGACCCACAGGGCGTGATCGCAGAGTCGCTCGTCGACCACGACCCGAGCCTCTTGGCCGCCGCAGCGCCGGTGGGCGCCGACGAAGCAACGACCAAGGCGTAGCCCAGTGTCGGACTTCGTTGAATGGGGCTCTCTTGCCCAGGTCGTGATCGTGGGCATCATCGTCGGTGCAGGACTTCCGCTTGCGTTCGCGGTCGGGGTGCGTGCGATCGCCAGCAAGAACGCGCGTGACGAGGATGGCCGCATTCCCCGGCGACGGAAGCTTGTCGCAATCGGCGCCTTTGGCGTTGTGGTGCTCGCGACGCTTGGAGCTGTTGCCTACATCGCCGGTGGCGGGCACTAGCGCCCGAGGCGCCTCTTCGCTGCTCCAGCGACCTCCGCATGGGGGTATTCGAGAAAGATCTCGGCGGCCTCGTCCGGCACATGAGGGTTGACGAGCAATGCGGCAAGCACCGTGGGGTGGCGCTCCTGTTCAATCGCGGCCATCAACGCGGGTGCAGGTGTCGATTCGTTCTGCGCTGCCCACCACCGAACGTCGGGGTCAGAGTCGAGTGTGAGTTCCGTGAGGATCTCGGGGTCGGTGTTGACGTTCGACGCCTGCCGGAGCCGGCTGACCCCCTCAGAACCCTTGGCAATGTCGCTTGCGACGTTGTCGAGCGCGGCCGCGAGGTCGTGCGAGTTGGAGGCGCGGTACTGCTTTGACAGTTCGTGAACATAATCGGACAGCTCATTGGCCTCGTTCTGGCGGGCCACGATCTCAAGAACGGTGCGGCCGTCAGGCTCCGCGATCTCACTCTTGATGACCATGCCAAGCCGGCGGAGGGTCTCTGCGATGTTGAGGGCGGGGTGGCGTGGATCTCCGTCAGCCTCTGCGCGCGCCTCACCCTCAGCTTTGCCGATGATCGCCAACGCTTGAGCCATCGCCTCAAGTCGCCCGCTTTGGAATGCTTCATCGCTCGAGTAGTCCTCGAGCGGATGAGGGTCCGTGTTGTCGAGCATCTGATCCAAGGCGATCACCTTGCGAGCGGCGGCCATCGTCTCGCACTCATCCCCGGCATCGCATATGGCGCATGCGTGGTGGCGCGTCGTATGGATCGCCTCCGCGACAATCGCGTGACGACGTGCTGTCGGCGATGCTGCTGCTTGCGCGTTCTGCGTGTGCGGTGACACGGCCACGTCACTCCTCGGGATCTTAGGAACAGGCTCCGATTCCCGCCGGGTAGGCGGTCATGTCACCTATCGGCTGCGTCATCTCGCGGGGTAGCGATCGCGGGCACAAAGAGGGCCTGCAGTGAGAATGTCCACACCGGTGTCACGTCCCGTGAGAATCCCCTCCCGAACGCAAGCGCGACACGCCGCCTGCTGGCAATCGCAATTGGAGGAGCCGCCTGCCTTCTCGTGTGACGCCTGCGCAGTTCTTCGGTCCTCGACTGGCAACAAGGGACCTAGGGCCCAGAACTCTTGAACCGCTACATCTAGTGTGGAAGGGCCGCAATCGCCCCCATATGTAGTGGTTCGCAGGCGACGGAGGAAACACACGATGTGGTGTGTACACGGGAGGAAAGACGATCATCATGAGCATCACTGACATCTCATCAAGCGCAACAGTTGAGTCCCAGAACACGAGCGCCCAATTGGAGGTCGTCAAGCGTGATGGCCGCACTTTGCGATTCGACGACGTGCGGATTCGTCTCGCTCTCGCAAAGGCTTTCGAGGCGGTCCACGGCACCCTCACCCCGACGCACGAGCGCACCATCAAGCGCCTCGTCGGGGACATCGTCGACGAGATCCGCTCGAGCTACGACGCGCGGGTCAAGATCTATGAGATTCAGGCGGCGGTTGAGCACGTGCTCCTTGAGGAGCGCGAGTACGACGTCGCGCGCGCGTACATCGACTACCGCGTCCAGCGCGACTTCGCACGCAGCAAGGCGACGGACCTCAACCACTCGATCACCAAGCTTCTCGACAAGGACCAGACTGTCGTCAACGAGAATGCCAACAAGGACGCCGAGGTCTTCAACACTCAGCGTGACCTGACTGCGGGCATGGTGGGCAAGGCGATCGGGCTGAAGATGTTGCCGGCGCACGTGGCGAACGCTCACCAAAAGGGCGATATTCACTACCACGACCTTGACTACCACCCCTATGCACCGATGACGAACTGCTGCCTCATCGATTTCAAGAACATGCTCTCCCGGGGTTTCCGCATCGGAAATGCCCAGGTAGAGCCGCCGAAGTCGATCCAGACGGCGACGGCACAGATCTCGCAGATCATTGCAAACGTCTCGTCAAGCCAGTACGGGGGCTGCACCGTCAACCGCATCGACGAACTGCTCGCCCCCTACGCCAAGCGCAACTATGACAAGCACATGGCCGATGCAGCCGAGTGGATCGAGGACGACTCGAGACGAGAGGAGTTTGCTCGGTCCAAGACTCGCAAGGACATCTACGACGCGATGCAGAGCCTTGAGTACGAGATCAACACTCTCTTCACCTCGAACGGCCAGACGCCGTTCACATCCGTGGGATTCGGGCTTGGTGAAGGCTGGTACGAGCGCGAGATCCAGAAGGCCATTCTCAACATCCGCATCCGAGGGCTCGGTTCGGAGGGGCGCACCGCGATCTTCCCCAAGCTGCTGTTCACCCTGAAGAAGGGGCTCAACCTCAAGCCGGGGGATCCGAATTACGACATCAAGAAGCTCGCAGTCGAGTGCGCGACGAAGCGCATGTATCCAGACGTGCTCAGCTACGACAAGATCGTCGAGATCACGGGATCTTTCAAGGCGCCGATGGGGTGTCGCTCGTTCGTGCAGGGCTGGACGGATGAGAACGGCAACGACGTTGTCGAGGGACGCATGAACCTTGGCGTCGTCACTCTCAATCTCCCTCGTATTGCGATGGAGGCCCGTGGCAGCCTCGAGGTGTTCTGGGCCCTGCTCGAAGAGCGCCTCGACACGATGCACGACGCGATCATGTTCCGCATCAACCGCTGCAAGGAGGCGAAGCCTGGCAACGCCCCGATCCTCTATGTGCACGGAGCATTCGGAAAGCGGCTTGGGCCTGCTGATGATGTGAATGAGCTATTCCGTGATGGCCGCGCGACGGTGTCTCTCGGGTACATCGGTCTCTATGAAGTGGCAGCTGCCTTCTTTGGCGGCGACTGGGAAGACAACCCCGAGGCGAAGAAGCTGACGGTTGACGTCCTCACCTCTTTGCTCGATCACGCGAAGCAATGGCGGGCGGAGTCCGGCTACTGGGTGAGTGTCTACTCAACGCCATCAGAGAGCCTGACCGACCGGTTCTGCCGGCTGGATCGGGAGCGCTTTGGGATCGTGGAGAACATCACCGACAAGGACTACTACACGAACAGCTTCCATTACGACGTGCGCAAGAACCCGACGCCGTTCGAGAAGTTGGATTTCGAGGCGGAGTACGCGCCGCTCACCTCCGGTGGCTTCATTCACTACTGCGAGTACCCAGTTCTGCAGCAGAACCCCACCGCTCTCGAAGCGGTGTGGGACTACGCCTACGACCGCGTCGGCTACCTGGGAACAAACACGCCGATTGACCGGTGCTACGAGTGCGGTTTTGCAGGCGATTTTGACCCGACGGCGAGAGGGTTCGCATGCCCCAGCTGTGGCAATGAAGACCCGCGTACGTGCGATGTCGTGAAGCGCACCTGCGGATACCTTGGCAATCCGCAGCAACGTCCAATGGTGCACGGTCGGCACATGGAGATCTCGGCTCGCGTCAAGCACATGGACTCATCGGATGTGCGTGTGCCACTGAGTGCGCTTGGCCCCGACGGCGAACTCCCCACCGGCGGACGTCCCTGCTAGATGGGGTTGGAATGACACTCACTCCAAATCCACGTACCTGGATTGCAGAAAAGGCGAGTCATCAATACGTCGCGGACTACAAGCCCTTCTCGTTTGTAGACGGCCAGGGGGTGCGGTGCTCCTTGTATGTGAGCGGCTGCTTCTTCAAGTGCGATGGGTGCTACAACGAGGAAGCGTGGAGCTTTCGTTACGGCTCTCCCTATACAAAGGAGCTTGAGGACCGGATTCTCAACGACCTTCAGCACGAGTCAGTTCAAGGGTTGTCGTTGCTTGGCGGGGAGCCGTTCCTCAATACTCAGGTGTGCCTCGCGGTTGCCGAGCGGGTACGTGCGACGTTCGGCTGGTCTAAGGACATCTGGTGCTGGTCGGGATACACCATTGAGCAACTGATGGCGGATAGTCCCGACAAGATGCGATTGCTGGAACTTGTCGACGTGCTCGTGGACGGTACCTATGAGCAGGACAAGAGAGACCTCACGCTTGCTTTCAGAGGCAGCAGCAACCAACGAGTTCTCGACGTTCCTGCCTCACTCGCGCAAGGAGTGGCAGTGCCGTGGGCTGGCGTGAAAGATGCCGCCGACGCTAGTGCCAGCGCCCGTGTTGGATAAGGACGTCTTTCAGCAGGTCGGCTCGGTCAGTGACGATCCCGTCCACGCCCAGGTCAACTAGCCGTTCCATCTCGTGGCGATCATTGACCGTCCATACGTGAACAGGTTTCTTCGCCCGATGCGCTGCGGCGAGCGTGTGCGCCGACACGACGGTGAGGGGTCCGGCCGCGACAGGCACCTGGAGGGCATCAACACCTGACAGGGGCCCGTTTGCTGACGCGCCAAGACGAGTCCCGAGCAAGAATGCGCCAACCTCTCGGGTGCCCGCAGAGGTGGCGACGGGATGGCTGAGCTTGGCAAGGGTGGCTTTGCGCCTCGCCGTCGAGAATGAGGTGATGCATACGCGGTCGTGAGCTTTCGTTCTCTCGATCGCCGCAGCAATCGGCTCGATACCAGACTTTGCCTTGACGTCGATATTGACCCGCAGTTCCGGCCACGCGCCAAGCAGGTCCTCCAGGAGCGGGACGGGCTCAACTCCGCCGATACGCGCTGACTGCACCCGGCTCCACGGCAAGGATGACACCTGCCCCTGTGCGTCTGTCGTGCGGTCGAGTGAGGCGTCATGCAGCGCGACGGCAATGCCATCGGCGGTCCCATGCGCGTCCGTCTCGACGTAGCGGTAACCCAAATCGACCGCTGCCTGGAACGCGAGCATCGAGTTTTCGAGACCTTCGAGCGAGAAGCCTCGATGTGCGAGAGCCGCAATGGTGCCGCCGGTATCGAAATACGGGTGACTCGTCATGACGCCAGGCTATCGAGCCACCCGATGACAGCGTCGAGATATGTCTGCCGCACGTCCGGCGCCGAGAGGCTGAGATCGTGAACGCCGTGCGGGATCACAACGGTGCTCACATGGGGTCCGAGCCGTGGCGCGAGGGCCGCAATCGCGCGCGTATCGACCACCGTGTCCTGAACGTCCGCGAGCGGGTTGTCCTCGCGGTCCGGTCCGCATGAGTCGGAATGCGCGACGAGCACAGGAAGAGTGATCGACAGCCCTTGACGAATGCGCCGTTGCGCCTGTGTCACGGCGGCAAGCCACCCCGCGCGCACCGGCACGCCCTGCGGTCGCTTGAGCGACGTATCGAACTCCCACTGCTGCGCGAGTCTGGTTGCGTATGCAGACGGTGCATTTCTCACAACAGTCAGTGGGCGGCCTTTGAGCAACGCGAGAGCAACCGTGCGTTTGAGTGGACCCCCGTGCGTCGCCTGCAATCCAAAAAGTGGCGAGTTCAGAATGAGACCGGCAATGCTCGGCCTTTGATCGTGAGCCCATATGGCAGCAGTGAGCCCCCCCGTCGAGTGCGCATGGACGACAACGGGCACACCGGGGTGTGCGCGCTGGACCGCGCCGACCGCCGCCGCAATGCCAACGCCTTGCTCCGCAGCGTCGGCCATGTAGTGGGGGATATCGGAGTTCTTGAGTGAACGGCCCGCTCGATCAAGGTCAACCGCATAGAACGCATTCCCAGTTGCGGTGAACGCCTGAGCGAGGTGGCGCTGAAAGAAGTAGTCGTTGTAACCATGGACGTGAACGACGGCGTAGCGCGGCTGGGCGGTTTGGGTTTGTGGCCGCACCAACGTGCCGCCCAAGATGGAGCACGCTTCGAAGTCCGGCAATATGTCGGCCTTCCACTCGAGTTCGGTGCTGTCCACGCATCGACCCTAATTGCGGACACCCCGCTGTGCGCCACTGAACTCGGCTCAAGTGCGGGCAGACTATGCCCATGACTGACGGCAATGACGCCCTCCGACTTCCGGCCGTTGCGGATGCAACCGTGTCGCCAGAAGAAGCCGCCCGCCCAATCCCACGACGACGCGTCATTGCGTGGGCGCTGTGGGACTGGGCAACCCAGCCCTTCAATTCCGTCATCATCACGTTCGTCTTTGTTGCGCTGTATCTGACGCAGGACGGATTCATCGATCCTGAGATTCGCGCGCTCGGTGAAGATGCGCCTGCCTATCAGCGTGCGCTCGATGTCCTCGCTCGCAATTGGGCTTGGGCGGGAGCCCTCGCGGGCATCGTTGTCGCGCTTCTCGCGCCCGTACTGGGACAACGGGCCGACGCTCGCGGCAGGCGCAAGTGGTGGCTTGGCATCATGAGTGCCTTGCTCGTTGCGAGCATGCTCGGGCTGTTCTTTGTTGAGGAGTCACCGAGCTTCTTCTGGCTCGGCATCGCGCTCATCTCATTTGGGCAGATCGTTGCGGAGATTGCTGGTGTCAACTACAACGCGATGTTGACGGACGTCTCGACCCCTCGCACCGTGGGACGAGTATCGGGCCTCGGATGGGGGCTGGGGTACGTGGGTGGCATCGTCGCGCTCGTCATCGTTGTTGTGGCCGACAGTTCCGATTGGTGGGGCATGGACACCTCCAACGGAATGGCGTACCGCCTTATCGCGGTGGGTTCGGCGATTTGGGCGATCGCTTTTGGTTGGGCCGTCTTCGTCTTTGTTCCGGAATCGCCCCGCAGACGTGGAGCTCCGACCGTTGGATTCTTCGAGGGCTATCGCATCCTCATGCGCGACTTGCGACACCTGTGGTCCACCGCCCGAAGCACGCTGTGGTTCCTCATCGCGTCTGCCGTGTACCGAGACGGTCTTGTCGGTGTCTTCGCCTTTGGGGCAATCATCGCCGCGCAGGCCTTCGGCTTCTCGTCCCAGGGAGTCATCTACTTTGGCGTCGCAGCAAATCTCGTTGCCGGGCTTTCCACCATCATTGCCGGGCGGATGGATGACAGGTTCGGTCCCCGCCGGGTAATTCTCGCTGCGCTTGGGATCATTGTGGTGTGCGGCATCGTCATCGTGGCCGCCCACACGGCGGGCGCGGTCGTGTTCTGGGTGTTCGGGCTGATCCTCAGCGCATGCGTTGGACCAGCGCAAGCCGCTTCTCGCTCTCTGCTCGCGCGCCTCAGCCCGCCAGGTCATGAAGCAGAGATATTTGGCTTGTATGCGACGACGGGCCGCGTCACGTTCTTCTTGTCGCCAACCGCTTTCGGTCTCGCGTCACTCGCCTTCGGTGGCACCATCTGGGGCACAATCGGAATTGTCTTCATCGTCGCTGTTGGACTTGGGCTTCTCGTCTTGGTGAAGTCCGCTGATGTCACCACCTCCACGTCGAGGGAACATGCGAGCGCCTAATGCGGTTGCGCCAATAACAGGGAACGCAGAGAAGGAGTTGTGAAATGAGCGTGACAAGCACGGCGACAGCCACCTGGTCCGGCACTCTTGTTCAGGGCAGTGGCAGCACGAACCTGGCAACCTCTGGCGCTGGAACGTTCAACGTCAATTGGAAGGCTCGGTCAGAGGGACACGTGGCGACCACCACTCCTGAGGAGCTACTCGGGGCCGCCCATGCCGCGTGCTACGCGATGGCGATGTCGCATGAACTCGCTGGCAAGAACCTCGAGGCAGACCGCATTGATGTCTCCGCGGCCGTCACATTCGTCCCAGGCGAAGGCATCACCCGCATCGGGCTGAGTGTCGCCGCGACGATCCCGGGGATCTCGGACGAGGACTTCCGCGCATTGACAGAAGCGGTGAAGGACGGCTGCCCCGTGTCTCAAGCGCTTGCCGGCACCACCATCGAGTTGGACGAGGTGTCGTTGCGTTCGTAGGCGCGGCTACTCCAGGTAGCGTGCCGTCATGCGCGTGATCCGTGATCTTGCCTATGGCGTCCGCCTCTATGGCAGGGGAGTGGGGCTGTGGCGGTCACGTCCGGGCCTCGCTGCTGTGGGGCTCTTGCCGGGACTGATGACGGCGTGGCTCTTTGCTGCCGGTTTCATCGTGCTTTTCGCTTCGCTTGATCGCATCAGCGGATCGATCGCCGACGCGTTGGTGGGCGACGGCGCATGGCACGGCATCGTGCAGGTCGCGGCCGCTGTTGCCGTCATCAGTGGCGCTCTAGTCGTCGCGGTCCTCACTTTTGTCTCGGTGACGTCAATGCTCGGTCAAGGCGTCTTCGACCTCATCTCACGACGAGTCGATGAGTCGCTCGGCTCAACCCCCGCAGTCGCCGAGGTGCCGTGGTGGCGTTCTGTGCGCCGTTCAGTGGGAGATGGCGTGTCGATGATCGCCCTGAGCGTGCCATTGGCTGTCGGCGTGGGAGTGATCGGCATCGTGCCGGTCATTGGCGCGATCACCGCGTGGATCCTCAGCGCGACGGTCGGCGGCTGGATGCTCGCTCTCGAGTTCACCTCTGCGCCCTTTGAGCGGCGCGGCTACACCTTCGCTCAGCGCCGGCACGTGCTGGGTCAGCGCAGAGCGGTGGCCGTGGGTTTCGGCGCGACCGCCTTCATCGCATCGTCCTTCGCACCACTCGCGGTGGCGACAATGCCCCTGTCAGTCGCAGGCGGAGTCCACCTCGCGCGCGACGTCCTCGATGCGACTAGCGGGCAATAAGCCCAAGTGAACGCTCAAGCACAGACACTTCGCTGTGGCAGCTCTCGGGAGCGACGCGGCGGCTCACCTGGAGTGCCAAACGGGCGATGGCGTCGGCGTCGTCCGTTCCGACTACACCCGAAAGCTGGGCCTCAACGGCTTCGCGGTACGCGGGGGTCGCGGCCGCGATCGCATCCCAGCCAGCGTCGGTGATGCCCACCCATGTGCCACGCAGATCGTCATGGCAGGTCGCACGCGACACGAGGCCGCGGCGTTGCATTCGCGCGACCTGGTGGGAGGTGCGCGACTTCTCCCACGCGAGCATGACTCCAAGCTCGCCGGCGCGCACCTTGTTGTCAGGAGCCGCACGCAACGCGGAGAGAATCTCGAATTCGGGCAAAGAAATGCTCGCGGCGTTCTGGAGGCGTTGCTCGACGGCGGCGTTCAGCTGACGGGCGGCAAGACTCAGTGCGCGAAACAGCGCAACGTCCGCTCCGATCTCCGGGTCCATGCCTTGAGGGTAGACGAGTGCCTCGCGCTGACCAAGGGTGAAGACCGTATCGGCGCCCTCTACGCTGGCCCCATGACGACTCGTCGCCTCGTCGCGCGTGCCTCTCTGGCTCACTTGTCTCCTACTTTCGATGCGATTCGTGCCCGTGAAGGGGTGTCGCTCGACCGCCCAGCGGCAGTGGCGAAGGAGGCCGTTGTCGCCAGCGAGCGGGACCACGATCCCCACATAGAAGACAAACGAACAGATCTCACAGCCATTCCATTCGTCACTCTCGACCCGGCTGGCGCCCGTGATCTCGATCAAGCAGTCGCGATCACCCGTACCCGTCGCGGCTGGCGGGTGCGGTATGCGATTGCTGACGTCGGCGCACACGTGATTCCGGGCGGTGCCATCGACCGCGACGCGTGGGAGCGAGTCGAGACCGTGTACTGCCCTGACATGCGGGTGGGACTTCACCCTCCCTTCCTTGCGGAGGGCTTCGCCTCACTGCTGCCGGGACAGCGGACAAAGGCGGTTGTCTGGGACATGGCGGTCTCGGCGGACGGTTCGCTTGGTCTCCACGACGTCACGCGCGCGTGGGTGCGCTCCCGTAAGCAGTACGCCTACGACGACGTGCGCGACGCGACGCGGGGTGAGGCCGCCGAGCTTGCGGCCGTGTTGAGCGAGGTGGGCACTGCCCGGCGCCGCGCGATGGATCAAGCAGGGGCCATGTCATTGCCGAGGCCGAGTCAGGTCGTTACGTCGAACGGCAAGGGCCTCCATCTTGAGTTCCGCGCCGGTGGAGGTGTGGAGGACGACAACGCCCAGATATCGCTCATGACGGGGATGGTGGCGGCGCGGCTCATGCTCGACGCTGGTGTCGGTGTGCTGCGGACGATGCCTTCCGCAACGGACGAGGCATTGGCCCGGTTGCGCCGCCAGGCGGAAGCCATCGGCATCGACTGGCCGGCGGAACGCAACTACGCCGAACTCCTCCACTGCATCGATCCGTCGACTCCGCGTGGAGCGGCGTTCCTCACCGCAGCCGTTGCCCTGTTCCGCGGTGCGAGGTGGGAGCACTTCGATGTGGAGCAGGGCATCGCTGTCACGGACCAGCCGACGCATGGTGCCCTTGCCGCACCGTACGCACATGTGACGGCTCCGCTCAGGCGACTCGTTGATCGCTACGGAACAGAAGTCTGCCTCGCATACACCGCAGGCAGGCCTGTCCCTGCATGGGCGCGCGAGGGACTTCAGCAGGTGAGCCAGGCGATGGCAACGGGGGTTGCGCGTTCAGGCCGGGTGGACCGGGCATGCGTCGACGCGGTGGAGGCGGCCGTTCTGGCGCCACATCTGGGGCGAGTGTTCAGTGGCGTCGGCCTCGATGAGAAGACCGTCCAGCTCGAGAACCCGGCTGTCGTCGCGCGCTGCAAGGGCGAGGTTGCCGTGGGGCGGCGTCAGCGTGTGCGGCTCCTGACTGCGGACGTCGAGACGGGACCGCACTTTGAAGTGGTGCCGACGACCTAGCGCCGGAACTGAACGCGCGATAGCGTCGTTCTACGTGCAAGGAGGCAATATGACTGACAGCGACAAGACACCGAGCAGGCATGAGGTCTTCGAGCAGATTCGCGCGAGTGAGCTTGCCCGCGGTGCCACCGATGACGAGGCGATCCGCGTCGCGACGGAGAAGGTCGACCAGGTGATGGAGCTCAAGAAGCCCCAGTAGCGCTGCGCCCTACGATGGGGCCATGTCTGCTGACTCACCGGCTCCGGTCGACGCTGCCTCGCACGCGTCCGCGGGCTTTCGTGCACATATGACGTTGCCCAACGTGATCACGATCGCGCGCATCGCGCTCATCGTGGTCTTCGGTGTGCTGCTTGTGACGCGCCATGACGGATGGGCGATCACCGTGCTTGCAGTCGCGGGCGTCAGCGATTTTCTCGACGGATACCTCGCACGCAAGCTGAATCAGACGTCTGCGCTTGGTCGCGTGCTTGATCCGGCAGCCGACCGACTCCTCACGGTCGTCGTCGTCGTCGGCTTGGCGTGGCGAGAGATCATCCCGTGGTGGTTGATCGCTGTGTTGCTTGCTCGCGACCTCGTGATGGGTCTCGCGCTCTTGTGGTTACGCAAGCGCACCACTGAGACGCCCACCGTCACCTTCCTCGGCAAGTCCGCCACTTTCGCTCTCTACGTGTTCTTGCCGCTGTCCTACCTCGCCTTTGATCGCTGGGACACGGTTCACACCATCGCAATCTGGGGCGCGGTGGCGTCGGCAGTGGCGTACTGGGGCTCTGCGGTGCAATACCTCTCACAAGTTCGTCAGGCAGGCGCGCGCGGCGCAACAACCGCCTAGGATGAGGTCAGAGAGAGGAGGCGCTATGACATTCGACGAGACCCCGGTCGAGCGCACCATGTCCCTTGCCTCGGCACTTCCTGCCGACGACCAGGGCCCGGTACGTCTCAGCCAACAGGATCAGGTTGCCGTGGAGGCTCTCGCCGAAGACCACGCACTCCTCATCGTTCACCACGGACCCAACGCGGGAGCTCGCTTCCTTCTTGACGTCGACCTCACAGTGGCGGGCCGCTCAGTGTCCTGCGACATCTTCTTGGACGACGTGACGGTGAGCCGTGAGCACGCGCACTTCGCGCGCCAAGGCAACACGTTCACTGTGCGAGACGCTGGCTCTCTCAATGGCACCTATGTCAACCGCGAGCGGGTCGCTGAGGCGACGCTGAAGGCGGGGGACGAGGTTCAGATTGGGAAGTACCGCCTCACGTTCCACCCCGGCAGCCCTTCCTGAGAGCCTGCGCGTGAGCGAGTCCGCAGCCGGCTTCGTTGATTCGCGGGAAGTCGAACGCCCAAACGGTTCTTGGCCCCATTCACTCGGTCAGCAGCCCACGTTGCGCGTGGGCGACGTCCTTGCGGCGCTGAGCGGTGAGTTTCCTTCGCTCAGTCCATCGAAGCTGCGATTTCTTGACGCTCAGGGCCTTGTCTGTCCGCATCGGACGGCATCGGGCTACCGGCACTACTCGATCTCACACATCGAGCGCCTGCGCTATGTGCTCCGCCAGCAACGTGATGCGTATGCGCCGCTCAGCGTGATCAAGGCGCGTCTCGACGAACTTGACGCTGGCCTCGCCTACGAACCCGTGTCATTGAGCGCTGTCGGTGACGCGGGGGAGGCTGTGGCGCTCAGTGAGGTCGCGACGGTGGCGAATACCAGCGTCGATACGATCGCCGCGCTGGTCGACGACGGTCTCGTGGACCTTGTATCGCCAGGGCACGTGTCGCGTGATTCAGTGCGGCTCGTGAGCGCTGCCGCACGTTTCCTCGAGTCCGGCGCCGACGTCCGTGAAGTGCGCACGTTGGTTCGGGCGGCCGCAAGAGAATACGAGGCGGCCCGGCGTGCCGCGGCGCCTCTGAAGAGGCGGGACGATGCTGTCGCCGCCGACGCCGCGATCGAGGCTCGTCTCGAGGCGGCTGGCGAGCTTTTTGCCGCTGCGGTGGAGAGCGCGCGCGCAACGGGCGAG
The DNA here is from genome assembly GCA_964600005.1 of uncultured Demequinaceae bacterium. Taxonomy (GTDB): domain Bacteria; phylum Actinomycetota; class Actinomycetes; order Actinomycetales; family Demequinaceae; genus Demequina. Next base: position 3,885 of record CAZRHL010000014.1, on the reverse strand, counting down.
TGATCCATGTGAATAGGTGCGACACGCGGTAGCGTGGAAGCCCGCGGTCGTTGATTCAGGAGACCTCAAACCCTAACGTTGAGGTTGAAGGTGAAGGAGGGGCCATGGCGGACACAGACATCCCGGCAGTTGACCAGGGTGTGCTGTTCGACGACGGCCTAGCCAAGTTCGATGAGTCGGCTGGCTATCGCGGTCCGGCAGCGTGCAAGGCGGCAGGCATCACCTATCGCCAGCTCGACTACTGGGCGCGCACAGGGCTCGTTGAGCCCACGGTCCGCTCCGCAACTGGATCGGGCACCCAGCGTCTCTATGGATTCCGCGACATCCTCGTGCTGCGAGTGGTCAAACGACTTCTCGATTCGGGTGTGTCCCTCCAGCAGATCCGTTCCGCCGTGGAGCACCTGCGCGAGCGCGGTGTCGAGGATCTCAGCCGCATCACCCTCATGTCCGATGGCGCTTCCGTGTATGAGTGCACGTCGGATGACGAAGTCATCGACCTCGTTCAGGGCGGTCAGGGAGTGTTCGGCATTGCCCTTGGCAAGGTATGGCGAGAGCTTGAAGGCTCGCTTGCGTCGTTGCCCGCCGATCGCGCCGACCAGCAGTCGATGCCGGAGAACGTCGTCGACGAGCTCGCCGCCCGACGCGCGCGCAAAGCAAACGCCAGTTAGGTAGCGAGCACACCCGCCCGGTATCGTCGCCGGGACCTCTAACCCAGGTGAGGGCGGCGGTAGCATGCTCAAGCCTGGCAAGATAAAGGCACCGTCGAAGGGTTACCAATGTTCTCTAAGGTCCTCGTTGCCAACCGTGCCGAGATCGCTGTGCGCGCATTCCGTGCTGCGTTCGAGAATGGTGCCCGGACGGTGGCGGTGTTCCCGTATGAGGACCGGATGTCGGAGCACCGTCTCAAGGCAGACGAGGCATACCAGATCGGCGAGGTCGAGCACCCAGTCCGTGCGTACCTCGACATTGACGAGATCATGCGCGTGGCGAAGCTCTCTGGAGCCGACGCCGTGTACCCCGGCTACGGATTCCTCAGCGAGAACCCGGACCTTGCTCGAGCTTGCGCCGAGAACGGCATCACCTTCGTGGGGCCGCCGGCCGAGGTGCTCGAGATGGCAGGCAACAAGAAGACCGCCATCGATCGCGCTCGCGCCGCGGGAATTCCGACGCTGCAGTCATCCGACCCCGGCACCGACATCGACGCGCTGGTCACCCGAGCAGACGAGATCGGATTTCCCGTCTTCGTCAAGGCCGTTGCGGGCGGCGGAGGTCGCGGCATGCGCCGTGTCGAGCGCCGCGAGGACCTCGTGGACGCGCTCAAGGCGGCGATGCGCGAGGCGAACGCCGCATTCGGCGACCCGACCGTCTTCCTTGAGCAGGCAGTGCTGAGGCCTCGGCACATCGAGGTGCAGATCCTCGCGGACAACCATGGCAACGTCGTCCACCTCTACGAGCGCGACTGCTCCCTGCAGCGTCGGCACCAGAAGGTCGTCGAGATCGCCCCGGCGCCGAACCTTGACCCCGAGATCCGCGAAGCCCTGTGCCGCGACGCCGTCGCTTTCGCGAAGTCGATCGGCTATGTGAATGCGGGCACGGTCGAGTTCCTCCTCGACACCGAAGGGGAGCGGGCCGGCCAGCACGTCTTCATTGAGATGAACCCACGCGTCCAGGTCGAGCACACGGTGACCGAAGAGGTGACCGATATCGACATCGTGAGTGCGCAGCTGCGCATCGCGTCAGGCGAGAGCCTCGATCAGATCGGGATCCGCCAAGACGAGGTTCGCACCAATGGCTTCGCAATCCAGACCCGCATCACGACCGAAGACCCGGCGAATGGGTTCCAGCCGGACACGGGCCGCATCATCGCCTACCGCAGTCCCGGTGGCGCAGGTGTTCGCCTTGACGGCGCGACTGGTCTGGCTGGCGGGCGTGTGACTGCCCACTTCGACTCGATGCTCGTCAAGCTCACCTGCCGTGGCCGCGACTTCCCGGCTGCGGTGAGCCGGGCTCGCCGTGCGCTTGCCGAGTTCCGCATCCGCGGCGTTGCGAACAACATCCCTTTTCTCAAGGCAGTGCTCGATGACCCGGAGTTCCTTGCCGGGGACTTCTCTACGCGCTTCATTGAGGACCACCCGGACCTGTTGACCGTCACCCAGTCCGCCGAACGCTCCACGAAGCTGATGGAGTTCCTTGCGCATGTGTCGATCAACCGCCCCAATGGCGATCCGCCGCTGCCGATTCGCACCGCGACGAAGCTTCCCAAGATTGATGTGGCTGAGCCAGCACCGGATGGTGCCTTGCAACGCCTGCGCGAACTGGGACCGGCGGGCTTTGCACAGGAGCTGCGCGCACAGAAGGAGCTTGCTGTCACCGACACGACCTTCCGTGACGCACACCAGAGCCTCCTTGCAACGCGTCTGCGCACCTACGACATGTTGCAAGTCGCAGACCATCTGTCGCGGATGACGCCGCAACTGCTGTCGGTCGAGGCGTGGGGAGGTGCGACGTACGACGTCGCGATGCGCTTCCTCAGCGAGGACCCGTGGATCCGTCTCGCTGCGCTCCGTGAGGCATTGCCCAACCTGCCTATTCAAATGCTCCTGCGTGGTCGCAACACGGTTGGATACACGCCGTATCCCGATGAAGTCGCCACCGCCTTCGTGCAAGAGGCTGCGCACACGGGTGTCGACATCTTCCGGATCTTCGATGCGCTGAACGACCTCGACCAGATGCGCCCCGCGATCGACGCTGTCCTCGAGACCGGTACTGCAGTTGCAGAAGGAGCAGTCTGCTACACCGCAGACCTGTTGAACCCGGGGGAGAAGCTCTACACCCTCGACTACTACCTACGCATCGCCGAGGAGCTCGTCAAGGCGGGCGTCCACATGCTCGCCATCAAGGACATGGCGGGTCTCTTGCGTCCGTATGCCGCCAAGAAGCTCGTCACGGCACTTCGCGAGAACTTCGATGTGCCCGTCCACTTGCACACCCACGACACCGCCGGTGGCCAGCTTGCTACCCTCATTGCGGCGTCGGAGGCAGGTGTCGATGCCGTTGACGTGGCGAATGCAGCGATGGCAGGAACCACCTCGCAGCCGTCGATGTCCGCCCTCATCGCGGCTCTTGAGCACACCGACCGTGACACCGGCATTTCGCTCGACGCCGTCACCGACCTTGAGCCGTATTGGGAGGCTGTGCGCCGCCTCTACGCGCCGTTCGAGTCCGGCCTGCCGGGACCCACGGGTCGCGTGTATCACCACGAGATCCCAGGTGGCCAGCTGTCGAACCTCCGTCAGCAGGCCGTGTCCCTTGGCCTCGGTGAGCGTTTTGAAGACATCGAGAACATGTATGCGGCCGCGGACCGGATCCTGGGTCGTCTCATCAAGGTGACGCCCTCGTCGAAGGTGGTCGGTGACCTCGCGCTGCACTTGGTGGGTCTTGGTGCCGATCCGGCCGACTTTGCGACGAACCCATCGTCGTATGACGTGCCGGACTCCGTCATCGGCTTCCTGCGCGGCGAGCTGGGCGACCCGCCTGGCGGTTGGCCGGAGCCGTTCCGCTCGAAGGCCCTGTCGGGCAGGGGAGAGACCAAGCAGCGCGCGCAGCTGACCGATGAGGACCGAGCGGTGCTTGCCAATCCGGGCCCCGAGCGTCGGCGTCGTCTGAACCACCTCCTGTTCCCGGCGCCTGCCGAGGACTTCGACAAGGCCGTCGAGAAGTACGGCGACATCTCTGTGATCGACACGTACCACTACCTCTACGGCATGACCCCGGGCAGTGGGGAAGAGGTGACCGTCCACATCGACAAGGGTGTGACGATGCTTCTCACGCTGGAGGCCGTTGCCGAGGCGGACGAGCACGGCATGCGCTGGGTGATGTTCAACT
>CAZRHL010000013.1:0-24937 GCA_964600005.1 uncultured Demequinaceae bacterium | reverse complement strand
AACTAGACCGCTGGACGGGCGATCAGCGCACTCCGGACAAGGGGGAACGATCCCTCCCGGGACATCGGCACGGAGAGGGCTGGGCGTAAGTGAGCGTTACGCGTGCCACTCCCGTAGAGCGCTCCCCGCAGGATGCCCTCGGAGGATCTCGAGCGCCTGCTTCTCGATCTGCCTGACCCGTTCGCGCGTGACCCCGAGCTCTCGGCCGATCTCCTCAAGCGTCCACGGTTCGCCGTCGAACCCAAACCTGAGGGTCAAGACCCTTGCAGGACGTTCGCCGACGGCCTTGAGGGCCTGCCCGATGTCCCGGGCGAGCTCCTGTGAGAGCACGCCACGGAGCAGGTCGTCGTCATCAGACGAACTGTCCTCGATGACGTCGCCAAGCTCGACGACACCCCCGGCCGGCCCGTCGGTCATCTCGTGAGCGACTCGAGGGATCAGCTCATGAAGTGACCACACGTCGCGCGACCACGCCATGAGTCGCGAGACCTCGTCGACCGAGAGACCCGACTCGACGGAGAGGGCGGTGGCATCGCCCGGGCCCGACGTCCGCGCCACAAGCTGCAGGCGTGCCCGCCGGAGCTTGGCGAGGCCCTCATTGACGTGGACCGGGAGGCGAATGACCCGACCCTGATCTGCGAGCGCTCGTGTGATCGACTGACGGATCCACCATGTGGCGTAGGTCGAGAACTTGTAGCCCTTCGTGTAGTCAAACTTCTCGACTGCGCGAATGAGGCCGAGATTGCCTTCCTGGATGAGGTCAAGGAACAGCATGCCGCGGCCGGTGTATCGCTTGGCAAGGCTCACCACGAGGCGCAGGTTCGCCTCGAGCAGATGGTTCTTGGCATGGCGACCGTCATTCGCGATCCACTCAAGCTCGCGGCGAAGCTTCGGGGGAAGCTTGTCGCCGGCAGCGAGCTTCTCCTCGGCGAAGAGACCCGCTTCAATACGCTTCGCGAGGTCAACTTCCTGTTCGGCGTTGAGGAGCGCCACCTTGCCGATCTGCTTGAGGTAGTCCTTGACGGGGTCCGCAGTGGCACCCGCCGTCACCACCTGCTGTGCAGGAGCGTCGTCGTCTTCGCCGGTGATGACAAAGCCAGCGCTGTCGTCGGCCTCTGCCTCTGCGTCCTCTGCTTCGGCGGCCTCTTCGGGGACCTCAGCGTCCTCAGCCACTTCAGCGGTCTCGTCAAGGTCACCCGGCTTCGCAGCCTTCGTGTCTTCTGCCTCGGCAGCCTTCTTGGAGCGCTTTGCCGTCGCCTTTGCAGCACGGGACGCGCCTCCGGTGGTCTTCTCGGGGGCGATAGCGGTAGACGTGGTGTCCTCTTTCTCTGCAGCGGATGTACGGCGACTGTTTCGGGGCTTGGAAGTCGAGCCGGAACGGTCAGGCGACACGGGTGTCCTCTCGAGCGATACTTGGGGGACTGCCGCGGCCTTGTGCCGCTTGCAAATCCATTAAATTGTAGCGCCCTTGTCAACGTCTTGGGCCCTCGCGATGTGCCCGCGGGCCCATTACGTGGGGACTTGCCCGCTTTGTCCCGTCTAGGCGACGCGCAGCCAGCCTGGCGGCATCTTGACCGCCAACGCCGCCGCGACAAGCTCCGCAAGACGATAGCCCGGTTCAGCGTCGAGCGATCTCGTCACTGCGGCCGCGGCGCCGTCCAGATCGCCACTCCACCATCGTGCGATTGCGATGATCGCATACGCGGGCCCGATCGCTTCAGGGCATACCCAGGCGATCGATTCGGCGAGCTCGATGGCGGCGAGCAGGTCCTCACGTGGGGGGTGGAGCGGATTCTCGGTGCCGATCATCCTCGCCAACGCCTCCCTCACCCCCGACTCGTCGAGGCGGCATAGACCGTCCGCGACCTCGCGCTCCCCCGGCACCAAGTCGATGACGACAGCGTCGCGCACAGCCGTGTCGCGTAAGCCTGCCGCGAGGCGCCCGAGGGTTGACGCTCGCGGGTGATCCTGTGATTTGACCGACGCATGAGCAGCGCGCCATGTGTCCAACATGTGCTGGCGCCACGCAGGTGTCGAGACATCGCGGGCCGTCGCGGCCCTCCGCAGGGCATCGCGGGCGGGCTTGCGCAGACTCCGCGGTATCGATGGGGTCAACCGGTGGGTGCTCGAGCGTGTGCGTCCTTGCGGTCCGTACCGCATGTCGTCGAGGTGTGGCGTGGGCGGCAGCGGCCGCCCCAAGCGAGGGCAGCATGCGGGATCTGTGCAGTCCGGCGATCGATAGCGTCCGCCCGCCACCACCCAGGTGTCGGCGACCTCGAAAGCGCCGTGCAAGCCGTCTCGCACGTGGTACATCGCCTCAGGAGCCTTGTCGCTCTCGCTGAAAGCGACGACGACGAGGCTCTGTGCGCCCGCTCTCGCCAGATGGCCGGTCGACTCGCGCGCCACTGCCCGTGCGGCGTCGGGGCTTTGGCACGCCTCGAGGTCGACGCGCGCCACCGGCGACAGCTCACCGCGCGCGCCGATGCCGACGATGACGAGCGACTCGCGCGGTTGCGCCCCGAGGAGCGCGGGGATTGCGGCAAGCAGGTCGCCTGGACTCTTCAGCAAACGTGTCATCAGCACACAGTGATGCGCCTGAGGACGCTTGGCTTTGCGAGCGATGCAGAGCTGTGGATGGGGAGCAGTTGACGGGCAACGTGGACAACGTGGACAACGTGGACAACGTGCCGAGCGTGACCGGGCCACGCGTGCCTCAGGCCTAGGGTGGTGTCATGGACCTCGCCGCCGCCCGCGCACGTGTCGACGCCGCCGTCGCCGATGCCCTCCTCACGTTGCGCCACGATCTGCAGCCAGTCGGCATCTCGGCCGATGACGTGCTCGAGCCGCTGGGCGATCTTGCCTCGCGGGGCAAGCGGATGCGCGCCGCACTGCTCATTGCCGCGCACGATGCCACCGGCGGCGCGGCGGCCGAGGCTGCTGTGCGTGTCGCTGCGGCACTCGAACTGTTCCAGACCGCCGCGCTTGTCCATGACGATGTGCTCGACCGCTCGGATACGCGCCGTGGACTGCCGTCCGTTCACCGGGCGATCGAGGCACGTCACCAGGCCGACGGCTTCGATGGCGACGCCGAGCGCTACGGCATCAACGGCGCGATCCTCACCGGTGACCTCAGTCTCATGGTCTGCCTTGGCGAGGTTGCCGTGGCGTGCGCAGACCTGCCCCGCAGCGTCGGCAGCGCGGTCGCGCAGCGCTTTCGCGCAATGGCCACCTTGTGCACCGCCGGCCAATACCTCGATATCCGCCTCGCCTCGACGTCTGTCGCACAAGCCGCCTCCCAGCGCGATGACATTGTCGCGGTCATGCGGTCAAAGACGGCTTCCTACACGACCGAGGGGCCGCTCGCGCTTGGCGCCGCTCTCGCCGGCCTCTCCCCTGACGACGTCGACGCGTGGGCCGCAGCAGGTGTGCCGCTCGGCATCGCCTTCCAGTTGCGCGACGACCTGCTCGGCGTCGTGGGCGACAGCCATGTGACGGGCAAGCCCGCCGGCGACGACCTCCGGGAAGGCAAGCGGACTGTCGTCCTTGCCGAGGCTCTCGGACGTGCCAGCGAGGCGGAACAGAAGGCGATTCTTGCGGTCGCCGGCGTGGCGGACGCGGCCGACGCTGATGTGAGCCTGGCGATCGAGGCCGTCGTCGCGTCGGGCGCGGTCACGGCAGTGGAAGCAGACATCGCCCGCTACGGCGAGCAGGCACGCACCGCGATCGCCGCACTGACGAGCTCAACCGAATCGGGTGCGATGCTCAACGCACTCGTTGACGATGTGCTCGAACGCGAGGCGTGAATCGCTGGCCTAGAACAGCGATTGGGCCGCGCGTCGCACAGGCGCACGCTTCCCGCTCCGCAGTGCCGCGAGGGGGCTTTCACCCAGTTCGTCGTTGTCGGTGACGAGCCACTTCGCGATCTCGTCATCTGACATTCCTGCGTCCGCAAGCAAGATGATCGTGCCGCGAACCGTCGCCAACACCTCGGGTCCGCTGTCACCGTCAACAAGTTGTCCTGCTGGCAGGTACAACGCGTTGTTCTCACCACGGCGGGCGGCCACGACATGACGTTCTCGCAGCAGCTCACGCACCTGTGAGATCGAGATCTGCAACGCCTCGGCATATTCAGGGACGGTCATCCACTCGTTCACGGCGCAAGCCTAGCGACCGCTTTTCCGGTTGTGCTCCGCGACGACTCGGCATACAGTCGCGTTAGTCCCTTTTGTCACATTAGTCACATTGGGAACAATCGCCACAGGTCGAGAGGTGCTCATCATGAACCCCAAACCCCATCGTCGCCGCATCGCGGCTGCGGCCGCAGGCGGCGTCTTGCTCACGTTGCTTTCCGCACCAGCACAGGCGGATGAGCACGTCGTCCAACCCGGCGACACCGTGTGGGACCTCGCTCAACGTCACGGCGTCAGCGTTGATGCAATCGCGGCAGCCAATGGACTGGCAGACCCGTCCTTCATTCGGATCGGCGCGCGCCTCACCATCCCCGCCTCCATCGCGCCCGCAACAACGGCGCCAAGCACGACGCCATCGGCAAGTGCCTACACGATTCAGGCCGGGGACACCTTGTGGGACCTCGCCAAGCGCCACGGCACCACCGTCGATGCACTCGTCGCGCTCAACTCCATCGCAAATCCCTCCCTCATTCGCATCGGGCAGAGCATCCTCGTACCCGGGCAGGCCACGGGCCTTGTCGGAGACACCTTCCTTGGGCGGACCTACCCTGCCGACGTCGTGGCCGCTGCCAACACCAACAAGGCAACGCTCAACGCAATGTCAGTGCCCACCCGCGATGAGATGCAACAGCTCGTCATCGACACGGCCAACGAGATGGGCGTCGACCCAGTTCTCGCCCAAGCGGTCGCCTACCAGGAGTCCGGCTTCAATCAGCGTGCCGTCTCCCCCGCCAACGCGATCGGGTGCATGCAGGTCATTCCCACCTCTGGTGAGTGGGCGTCCGGCATGGTGGGCCGCAACCTCAACCTCCTCGACCCGAACGACAACGTCGTGGCCGGCATTGCGATCCTGCGCCACCTGCTCGAAAGAAACGATCTCGAAACCGCCATTGCGAGCTATTACCAGGGAGAACGCTCCGTGCGCACGCGCGGCATGAATAGCGACACCGTGACCTATGTCGATTCTGTGCTCGCCCTCAGGGCGCGTTTCGAGTAGGTGAGCACCGGCGTGGGGCCGCCCGTCTCAACGCGTGGCGCCACCTATGATGTGAGAGTGGCCGAGACGCTCACCGATCCCCTCTTGGGCCGTCTGATCGACGGTCGCTATGAGGTGCGCGAACGCATCGCCTCGGGCGGCATGGCCACCGTTTACGTCGCCTTCGACAAGCGGCTCGAGCGGCAGGTCGCAGTCAAGGTCATGCACACGACGCTCGGCTCACAGCACGAGCGTCACGAGTTCGCATCCCGCTTCCGTCGCGAAGCGAAGGCCGCCGCTCGGCTCACCCACCCCGGCATGGTCCGTGTCTATGACCAAGGCACCGATGGCGACATCTCGTACCTCACGATGGAGTACGTCGACGGCGGCAACCTCCGCGCGTACCTCAACCGCGAGGGCACCCTCCCCGTCGGTGAAGCCCTCAGCGTCACCGAGTCCGTCCTTGACGCACTCGCGGCGGCACACCGCCAGGGCCTCGTGCATCGGGATGTGAAGCCCGAGAATGTGCTTCTCGACGAGGACAAGCGCCCCCGCCTGGCCGACTTCGGTCTCGCGCGTGCGGTGACCGAGGTGACCTCGACGTCCACAGGCACGCTCCTCGGCACCGTCGCGTATCTGGCACCTGAACTTGTCCAGAACGGCGACGCCGACTCGCGCTCCGATATCTACGCGGTCGGCGTGCTCTTGTTCGAGATGCTGACGGGCAGGCAGCCGTTCACGGGCTCCTCCGCAATCGACATCGCGGCCCGGCACGTCCACGAAGATGTGCCCGCACCGTCAACCTTTGTCACGTGGCTCCCCGCCGAGATCGACGAACTCGTTGCGCGACTCACCGCGCGCCAGCCATTGGCACGGCCCGCCGACGCGACTGCAGCGCTGAGTCTGCTTCGCCAGACCCGCGCGATGATTGACGACCCCACTCTCGACCGACGCGCCGAACCGCCCTCAGGTCAGATTCCGATTGCCTCTGACAAGACCGACGTCATCGACCCTGCGCCGACGAGTTCGACGATCGCACTCCCGATCGGCCTTGGCGAGACGGGATTCGTACCCGTTGAAGCCGAGATCGTGCTCGACGACGATCCTGAAGCAGTTGAACCCGTCAAGGAGCGCCGTCGTATCGGCCTGTGGATCGGCGCGGTCCTTGGTGCGCTGTTGGTGATCGCCGCTTTTGTGGGCTGGTGGTACAACACGCAGGGCCCCGGCGCCTACACGACCGTCCCGCCAGTTGCAGGCGAGAGCACCGCGTCAGCGCGCCTCATCCTCGAGCAGACAGGACTGAACGTCAATGTCCTGTCCGAATATTCAGACACGGTTCCGGAAGACATCGCGATCCGCACAGACCCCGATGCTCAATCCCAGATCCTCAAGGGCGGAGACGTCAACCTCATCGTCTCCAAGGGTCCGCGGATGACGGTCGTGCCCCAGGTCGTCGGCATCCTCGAAGAGGACGCGATCAAAGCGTTGGAGGATGCAGGTTTCGCCATCGGATCAAAGGAGCGCGTCTATTCGGACGTCGCTCCGGCAGGCGAAGTGCTGTCGACCGACCCCGCCGCCGATGAGACAGTGCGCCATGACTCGGCGATCAACCTTGTCATCTCCGACGGGCCTCAACCCATCACGATGCCGGACATCATCGGAAAATCCGAGTCCGAGGCTCGCGCTGTCCTCGATGAGTACAAGCTCAACGTGATCATTGAGAACGGCCGATCCGCGGATGTCGCACGTGGCGAGGTGTATCAGTCGGACCCCGCTCCCGGCAGCGGCACCACACGCACCGCGACCGTCACGATCTGGGTCTCTGTCGGCAAGCCGATCGTCACGGTTCCGCAGTTCCTCCTCGACACCGTCTCCGAGGCACGTGCCGAGGCAATCTCCCTCGGCCTAGAGCCGAAGTTCCGCCCCGCAATCGGCGGGGGTGCGTGCGATGACGACGCCCAAGTCCTCAGTCAGGACCCCCAGGGCGGCACTCAGGTCGAGATGGGGACAACCGTCTCGATGACGTGCTTCCGCAAGTAGCGGCAAGCAGAAACGGCGTTTGCGCCACCTCTTGAGATGACACAAACGCCGTGACTGACAGCCGTCACTGACTAGTCGTCGAAAGCAAGATCCTCAAGAGGCGGCTGAGCACGCTGCTTGAGCAGCTCGGCCACGAGGAACGCCATCTCGAGCGACTGGTCATGGTTGAGGCGCGGGTCGACTCGGGTCTCGTAACGCATCGCAAGGCCCTCGTCGGCGATCTCTGCCGTGCCGCCCATCACCTCGGTGACGTCGTCACCCGTCAGTTCGACATGCAGGCCACCGGGAACCGTGCCGAGCGAATGATGAACCTCGAAGAATCCCTTGACCTCATCAAGGATCGTCTCGAAGCGTCGCGTCTTGTAGCCCGACTCCGAGGTGAACGTGTTGCCATGCATCGGGTCGGTCAGCCACGTGACGTTGACGCCAGCATCGCGCACACCCTCGACCACGGCAGGCAGCACGTCACGCACCTTCTCAGCGCCCATACGGGAGATGAACGTGAGGCGCCCCTCGACATTGTCGGGGTTGAGCTTCTCTGCAAGGGCGATCGCATCCGCAGCCGACGTCGTGGGACCAAGCTTCACGCCAAGCGGGTTGTGAATCTTCGACAAGAACTCGACATGGGCACCGTCGAGCTGCCTGGTCCGCTCACCAATCCACAAGAAGTGGCCCGAGCAGTCGTACGGCAAGCCAGAGCGAGAATCGATACGCGTGAGCGCCCGCTCGTAATCGAGCAGCAAGGCCTCGTGGCTCGAGAAGAACTCAACCGTCTTCAGCGCCTCGAAGTCACCTCCCGCGGCCTCCATGAAGCGCACTGCGCGGTCGATCTCCCCCGCCATCTCGTCGTAAGCGGCGTAAGCGGGGCTCGCTGCGAAGCCACGGTTCCACTGGTGAACGCGACGCAGATCCGCAAATCCACCGGTGGTGAACGCACGGATGAGATTCAGTGTGGAGGCGGACACATGGTAGGCCTCGAGCAGGCGCTCAGGATCTGGCGTGCGTGCTTGCTCGGTGAACGCGTAAGAGTTGACGATGTCGCCGCGGTAGACCGGCAACGTGACACCGTCACGGGTCTCCTGAGCCGAGGAACGGGGCTTGGCGTACTGTCCCGCCATTCGACCGATCTTGACCACCGGCGTTGAGGCGCCGTAGGTGAGCACGACCGCCATCTGCAGGATCGTCTTGATCTTGTTGCGAATGCGGTCGGCGGTCGCGTCGGCAAAGATCTCCGCGCAATCGCCGCCTTGCAAGACGAAGGCTTCACCTCGGCCGGCGGCAGCCAGATGGCTGCGCAAGACGTCGGCTTCACCCGCAAACACCAACGGCGGCACCTTCTTCAGACGCTGCGTGGCACGCTCAAGCGCCTCAAGGTCCGGCCATTCTGGCTGCTGAAGCGCCTCGTGCTTGAGGAAGTCGTCGACGCCGAGGCGGGCAAGCGCCTCATCGGTTGTCTTCATGACTGACCGATGTCGGCCACCATCTCCGTGAACCACGGGGTGGTCACGTCGAAGGGCTTGTGGCCCGCGATACGCGGGAATTCGATGGCCTTGAGTCGGCCACCGTCTTCCTCGTCATGGCCCACGACGCCCGAGACGCCGCGCAGAGCCGACTCGACCGCGTAGTCCGTCATCGACTTGATGAGGCGCAGGTCCTCGGGGTTCGCCTTGGCAGAGCGCGAGAAGTAACCCGACTTCTGGACCATCACCTTCTCAGCACCGAGGCGCTCGGCGAACTGCTTTGCGAACCAGTTGCCGGGGTTGATGGTGTCGAGCTTGACGTGACCGAAGGGGTCGCGCTCAACGGTGCCACCGGACGCCTCGATCTCCTTGATGATCTCGGGCACGCCTGCACCTTCGCTGAGGAAGATGTTGACGTTTCCAACCGAGTCCATGACGGCCTTGAGACGCTTGGCCTCGGCATCGAGGTCAATGGAGGCCTCCGGCACGTACACGGCGTGAATGTCCCACCGCTCCTTGCTCAGACCGATCTCCGGCACCCACTCCTGGGTGTCGAGCCACTTGCGGTACTTCATCGCTGAAGCCGCCGTGAGCCAGCCACACGCACGACCCATCACCTCGTGGACGATGAGCATGCGCGGGCCTGAGCGGTGCTCGCCGATGATGTTCTGCGCAAAGAGAGAGGCCTGCTCGGCCGCAGACCAGGCACCGAGCGACTGCTTGATCGGCACCACATCGTTGTCGATCGTCTTGGGCAGACCGACGACCGTGAGCTCGTAGCCGTTCTCGTGCAGGTAGGCAGCGAGGTCGGCAGCGGTGGTGTTCGTGTCATCGCCACCAATGGTGTGGAGCACGTCGACGCCGTCCGCCTTCAACTGCTCCGCCGCCACATGCAGCGGGTTCTCGCCTTCCTTGACGAGGCCACGCTTGACGCAGTATGCGACGTTCGTGAGCTTGACACGCGAGTTTCCGATGGGCGAGCCGCCGTATTCGTGGAGGATGCCAGCCTTCTCACGCACTGCATCGGTGATCTCGATCTTCTTGCCGAGCAGCAGGCCCCAGTAGCCGTGCTCATAAGCGATGATCTCCACCTCGGGAGCGATCTCGGTGTAGCGGCTGATCAGTCCACCGACAGCGGACGACAGGCAGGGGGCAAAGCCACCGGCGGTGAGGAGGGCAACGCGACGAACAGACATGCGTAAGGCCTTTCAGGTGAGAAGTTTCCCGCTCATTCTAGGGGTGGGCCCGCGGGCGCAGGACGCCGCAGGTCCCGTTCATGGACACGGGACGCGATGGGCGACGCTTTACTCGGCGTCGGCGCCTTCGGAGACAGCTCGGGCGCGCTTGTTGCGCTCGAGCTCACGCTTGTATTGCGCGGCGTCACGATCGGCATACTCCTGGCCCGAAAGTTCTTGAATCGCCTTCATCACCCGGTCGGTGAGTTCGCGCAACGCGTCGCGGTCTTCTTGCTTGCCCTGGTAGGGCGAAATGTGGATCGGCTCGCCGATTCGCACACCAATGTCAGTTCGGGACGGAACGCGCTTCCCAACGGGCTGTGCCACGTCCGTGCCGATCATGGCGACGGGAATGATCGGGACCCCTGCCTCGATCGCGAGACGCGCGACACCGGTCTTGCCTCGGTACAGACGACCATCAGGACTCCGCGTGCCCTCGGGGTAGATGCCGAGAAGCTCGCCGCCGCTCAGCACCTGCAGACCAGTCCGCAGCGCTGCTTCGGATGCGCGCCCGCCCCCACGGTGCACAGGGATGGTGCCGACGCCCTGCATGAAGGCGCGCGTTGCCGCACCTTTGACGCCCTTGCCTGTGAAGTACTCGGACTTGCCGAGGAACACAACTTTGCGCGGCAGAACGAGAGGCAAGAAGATCGAGTCCGAGAACGACAGATGGTTGGAGGCCAGGATCGCCCCGCCCGAGGCCGGCACATGCTCAGCACCGTCCACCCACGGGTGGTAGTAGACCTTGAGGCCAGGACCGAGCAGGACGTGCTTGAACAGTTTGTAGTACATACGTCTCCTCGGTTCCAGGCTACGACGCGACAGGGCCGAGCGGGACCGCTTCGCGCGCAAGTGCTGCCGCGCCCACGATGCCCGCGTCATTGGCCATATCCGCTGCAACGATCGGAGCCACCGGCCTGTGCCCGCGCGCGGTGAGATTGTCGGCAAAAGCGGCGCGTGCCGGCTCGAGAATGAGGTCGCCAGCCTCGATCACCCCGCCGCCGACAACAAAGATCTCGGGGTCGAGCACCGCTGACATCTGAGCACAGCCCTCGCCGATCCAGCGGCCAAGGTCTGCAAGGAGCTCAATCGACAGCGGATCGCCGCCCAGCGCCGCCTCGGTCACGTGCGGACCCTTGACCTCGCCGCCGTCACGCTGCGCAAGCTCAAGCAGTGCACCACCGCGAACGGGATCGGCTGCGGCGGCCCGGCGTGCCTCACGCGTGAGCGCCGAGCCAGATGCGTACTGCTCCCAGCAGCCGTTGAGACCGCAGCCGCACAGTTCCCCGCCGGGCACCATGCGAAGGTGGCCGAGTTCGGCGGCAAAGCCATAGGCGCCGCGCACAAGCTCTCCGTCGACGACGATGGCTGAGCCAAGTCCCGTGCCGATCGTCAACATCACCATCGTGCGGCTGCCCTTGCCCGCGCCGTACGCGTACTCGGCCCAGCCAGCAGCGTTGGCGTCGTTCTCCACCACGACGACGACGTCGTCCCGGCCCACAAGCTCTCGCACCTTGTCACCAAGCGGGTACTCGCGCCACGCGATATTCGGCGCAAAGGTCATGTGATTTCGATCCGAGCTGGCGAAGCCGGCTGCCGCAAGTCCGATCGCGCCGATCTCGTACTGAGCGGCAACGTCCGCCACGGCGTCGGCGATTGCCGCATCGATGCTCGCCGGGTCCTCCGGCCGCGTAGGACGACGCACCTGGGTGAGAATCCGCCCCGACGGGTCGACTACACCGACGGCGATCTTCGTGCCCCCGATGTCCACTCCTACGGCGTCCACTGTTGCCCCTTACGAAAATGGATTGAAAACATCTTGGACGAGGGTATCGTGACCACAACCTCTCCCCATGCCAATGGAGGCAGCCGTGACATCGTCCTATGCGCGCAACATCATGGAACTTGTCTACGCCCGGTGGGCGCTCGACCCGAGCAAAGTGGTGGCGCGCTACACAGACGCGAACGACAACTGGATCGATGTCACAGCGGATGAGTTCCGCGAACGCGTCGAGACCGTGGCAAAAGGCCTGATCGCACGGGGAATCGAGCCTGGCCAGGCTGTTGGAATCATGTGCCGCACGCGGTTTGAGTGGTCGGTGCTCGATCTCGCCATCTGGTCTGCGGGCGCCCTCCCGGTCCCCATCTACGACACGTCCTCTGCCTCACAGATCGACTGGATCACGTCCGACTCTGATATCCAGACGATCTTTGTCGAGACCGAGGCCCACGCATCGCTCGCCCGCGAGGTCGCCTCCGACGCCGAGTCTCCCCTCACCGCAATCGAGGTCATCGACAATGGTGCGCTCGACGTCCTCATCAGTGACGGTGCGCGCGTGTCCGACGACACCCTCACCCAGCGTCGGACCGCACCCGGCCACGATGATCTTGCGACGATCATCTACACCTCCGGCACGACCGGCCGGCCAAAGGGTGTGCGCCTCACGCAGTTCTCATACACGCGTCACGTCAGCGGCATCCAAGATGAGCTGCACGAGATCCTCTTCGAGCCCGGCGCTTCGACCGTGCTGTTCCTCACGCTTGCCCACTCCCTTGCGCGTCTTGTCGAAGTCGCCCTCATCGCATCGGGCACCACGGTCGGCTTCTGCCCCGACACGACGAAGCTCGTCCCGTATCTGGGCACCTTCAGGCCCACCCTCGTCCTTGCGGTGCCACGAGTGTTCGAGAAGGTGTACAACTCCGCGGAGCAGAAGGCTGCCGCTGCCGGCAAGGTGAAGATCTTCCGTTGGGCGGCAAAGCAGGCGATTGACTATTCGAAGGCACTCGACTCCCGCCGCCCAATGTCCCCCATGCTTGCGATGCGCCACCGCCTCGCCCGCGCTTTGGTGCTGAAGAAGATCTCGGCGGTTCTCGGTGGGCGTGCCCGCTGGGCGATCTCAGGCTCGGCGCCGCTCGGTGACCGCTTGGGCCACTTCTACCGTGGCCTCGGCCTCACTGTGCTCGAGGGCTACGGGTTGACAGAGAACAACGCGGCGTGCACCGTCAACCGACCTTCGCTGTCAAAGATCGGCACCGTCGGCACGCCCTTGCCAGGCCTTGAGGTGAAGATCGCCGACGACGGTGAGATCTTGATGCGCGGCGACCAGTTGTTCTCGGGTTACCACCACAACCCCGACGCGACGGCAGGGGCATTCGTCGACGGTTGGTTTGCCTCGGGTGACATCGGCACCGTTGATGAAGATGGCTACCTGACGATCACTGGTCGCAAGAAGGAGATCATCGTGACGGCGGGCGGCAAGAATGTGGCGCCTGCGGTGCTTGAGGACCGCCTGCGTGCATACCCGCTCATTTCGCAGTGCGTCGTCGTCGGCGACGGAAAGCCCTACATCGCCGCACTCATCACCTTGGATGCGGAAGCGCTCCCTGGGTGGCTGCACGGCAAGGGCCGCGAGCCGATGACGGTGGCGGAGGCCGCGAAGGACCCCATGGTGCGCGAACACCTCGACCGCGCGGTGGAGCGTGCGAACAGCGCAGTCTCGCGGGCCGAGTCGATTCGCAAGTATTCGATCGTGCTCGACGACTTCACCGTCGCCAACGGCTTCCTCACTCCTTCTCTCAAGCTCAAGCGGGATCGCGTAATGGCGGCCTACGCCGACCGCATCGAGGGCCTGTACACCGGCGAGGACTGAGGCCGTCAGGTTCGGTCCGGCTCCACAATGGCGCAAGGACCGGACGTCATGACGCCCGTTCGTCGGGAGCCACGAGCCGCAAGGGCGGCACAAGTCCCCCATCGGCCAAGGCGGCCATTGCCGTGGCCTGTTCGTCGGAGACCTCCACGAGACCGGGGCGTACCGGAATCGTCAAGAAGCTCACAACGCAGTCGCCGCACGCAGGGCCGCGTACTGTGCATGTCGCGCAATCGATCTTCATGAAGACGACGCTAACGAGGGGCACTGACATGGCGACGCACGGTCGCATGTCGGACACGTGACGTAGCGTTCACGTCATGGCTCACCTCTCCCCCGATATCGCACCCAGCCTCGAGGGCGTGCAACTGGGCCTGGATGAGATCGGCGAGCCTCTCCACGCAACAACCTTCGTCGTGGTCGACCTCGAGACCACCGGCGCCTCTGCCGCCACGTGCCAGATCACCGAGATCGGCGCTGTCAAGACGCGGGGCGGCGATGTGATCGGTGAGTTCCAGACGCTTGTTGATCCCGGTGCGCCGATCCCGCCGATGATCGTCGCCCTCACCGGCATCACTGACGCGATGGTCGTCGCGGCCCCCCGTATCGAGGCGGTGCTGCCGAGCTTTCTCGAGTTCCTGGGTGACGCGGTGCTCGTCGCGCACAATGCCCGCTTTGACGTGGGCTTCCTCAAGGCCGCCTGCCGCGCACATGGGTACCGATGGCCCGGCAACGAGGTCGTCGACACGGTGACGCTCGCACGGCGTGCGACGACAAAGGAAGAGGCACCCAACAAGAAGCTGTCGACTCTCGCACGGGTCTTTGCGAGCCCGACGACGCCGAATCACCGGGCTCTCGACGATGCACGGGCGACGTCGCACATCCTTCACGGGATGCTCGAGCGTCTCGCACGTTTCGGCATCACGCATCGTGAAGATCTCGATGCACTGCGCAATCCCGTCCCGGACAAGCTGCGCGCAAAGGCGCTCATGGCGGACGCGTTGCCCTCAATGCCCGGCGTGTACGTGTTCAGAGGGCCACGCGGCGAACATCTCTACGTTGGCACCTCGAAGAACATTCGTTCCCGTGTGAAGTCATACTTCACGCGTGGAGAGCAACGTCGCTCGATGCGAGAGATGCTCGAACTCGCAGTGTCGGTCGACGCCCACACGTGTCCCACCGATCTCGAGGCGCGAGTACTTGAGGTCCGCATGATCGAACGCCACCGTCCTCGCTACAACCGCAGATCCGCGCGGCCAGAGCGCACCGTATGGCTCGCACTGAGCAATGAGCGCTACCCGCGGCTCCAGGTCCGGCGCAGCAGGGATGGCAACGACGCCTTGGTCGGCCCAATGCCGGGCGCGAGTGCCGCGCAGGACGCGATTGAGGTGCTGCAAGCGACGTTGGGACTGCGCACGTGCACCACACGCTTGCCAGTCAACCCCCGGCCGGGCGCGCGCGCATGCCTTCTCAAGGATCTCGACCAATGCGCGGCTCCGTGCGTCAACGGAGCGTCAACGCGCTATGACGAGTCCGTGGCGCAGGTGGAAGCTGCTCTCACTCGCGACCCGTCACCCGTTGTCCATGCTGTGCGGCAAGCAATCAAGACGTATGCAGACAGACTTGAGTATGAACGAGCCGCTCATCTGCGAGACGGCGTCGCGGCCCTCCTGAACGGCGCTGCTCGCTCACAACGTCTGAAGGCACTCAACGGTGTCCGGCTCGTCGCTGCTCGACGCAACGGCTACGCCTTCGATGTCGTGTCCGTGGTCGATGGCGTCCTCATGGGCAGCGCCCGTGTGAGCGAAGGCGTGTGGAGCGCAGCGACGCGATTGCGCGATGACTGGGACGAAGAGCCTCCCCAGGCGACCACCGAGGAGCGAGAGATGATCGCTGCCTGGCTTGAGACACCCGGCACCCGCATCGTCATGATTGACGGCGAGTGGTCAAGCCCGGTCACAGGGGCCGCTCGCTTCTCCGAATGGATCACCGCGCGGCGAACAGACGTCGAGTCACGCAACCGTGACGAGTACCGCTGACGAAGGACGACGCTCGGGCGACCCACCCCGGTGCGCGAGACCCGCTGAGAGCAGGCCCCGCGTCACCGGTCGCGCCTGCCGGCTCCGCAGCGGCGGCGCGAGCACCAACGCATTCTCCGCGTCGGCGCGGCACATCATGGTGACCGAATGTCCGGCCGCTATGAGCAGGAAGGGCAACCCATCACACGACCGATAACGTTTTCGATGTCGCGACCGTATCGAGGCAAGATGACAAGCGTCAAGGCTTTCCGTTGTCGAAAACTGGGCGGCGCGAACACGAACGCGTGAGGGCCCCGCTCACGGGGTCATGAGGAGGCCGCACGCGTGGCGGCAGCCCACCTCTGCAGGGTTGCCTCAGCAGCTCCACTGTCGATCGACTGCGCTGCCGCGACCATTCCAGAGCGAATGCGGTCGACAAGCGGGCCCTCGGCCGTGCCCGGGAGGCTTCCCTCGGCGGCAAGCGCCAGCGCGGCGTTCGCGATCACCGTCTCACGTACTGGCCCGCTCTCACCGGCAAGCACCGAGCGCACCACGGCGGCGTTCTCATCGGCCTCTCCGCCACGCAGTGCGTCGAGGGTGATGTGGTGCAGGCCGAGGTCCTCAACGGCGTCGATGCGCGTGCGGTCGACCTCACCGTCACGGATCTCCCACACGGTGGTCGTGTCTGTCGCCGCGAACTCATCGAGCCCATCGTCGTTGCGGAACACGATTCCGTCCCGGCCACGGAGTGCGAGGACCTCTGCCATCACCGACGCGAGCGGCAACGGCGCACAGCCAATGACGCTGATGTCAGGTTGGGCAGGGTTGGTGAGGGGCCCCAGCACGTTGAAGACCGTCGGAATGCCGATCTCCTTGCGCACGCCTGCAGCAAAGCGCATTGCGGGGTGGAAAGCCGGCGCGAAGCAGAAGGTGATGCCGACCTCGTCCAAGATGTCCGGGACCTTTCCCGCGGGCACATCGAGGCTCACTCCCAACGCAGCGAGCACGTCTGACGATCCCGTGGTCGACGACGCGGCGCGCGAACCGTGCTTCACAACGCCCACACCAGTGCCGGCGATGACGATGGACGCCATTGTCGAGATGTTGACGGTGTTCGCGCGGTCACCGCCGGTGCCGACAATGTCGACATTGCGTCCCGTCACCTCAATGCGCTGCGCGTGAGCCAGCATCGTGTCCACCATGCCTTTGACCTCGAGTGCAGTCGCACCCTTGGTCTGCATTCCCATGAGGAACGCACCCAGCTGGGCATCCGTCGCGCGTCCCTCGAATACCTCGCCAAGCATCCATGCGGTGTCCGCAGAGTCAAGGTCCTCGTCGAGGGAAAGGCGGGTAAGGATGTCGGGCCACGTTGCCATAGCGAATTCCTAGCGTTGGGGTTCGATGCGGAGCAGCAGGTCAGGCCGAGGCGGACGCGTCGACAAAGAAGGCGTCAACAGCCGCCTTGACCTGGAACGGGTCAAGAGGATGCGCCACCGCGGCCTCGGCCTCGGACCATGTGGCAAGCCACGCATCGCCGACGCGCCCCACAAGAAGCAGGACCGGCGGGCACTCGTACAACTCGTGCTTCAGCTGGCGGGCGATGCCCATGCCGCCGGACTTCGCGGCCTCGCCATCGAGAATGAGCAAGTCAAAGCGGTTGGCATCTGCCTGCATGATCGTTGCCTCGTGGGTGGCAGTCTCCGTCCAGATGATGTCGCGATCCCCAATGCGAGGACCCACTGCCATCCGCACCTTCTCGCGCGTGTTCACATCATCGCTGTAGACGAGGATCGAGATGGGGGCCGACAAGACACTGCGGCGTTCGATGTCGCTCATGGCTCCCATTCTGGCACGTCGTCGCGGTGAGGACGGGGCCTCGTGGAGGTGCGCCGCGCCGATCGTCTAGGACCTGGCAGACGCGCGCACGAAAGACAGGCATAATGTGGAGCATGTCCCATGCACCAGCGGCGATGCCTTCCCCCATCCACGCTACTCGACCGAATCAAGTGGCGGTCGGGACCATAGTCTGGCTGAGTTCGGAGCTCATGTTCTTCGCGGGCCTGTTCGCGATGTACTTCACGCTCCGCGGCGAGGCGTCGGCGGAATGGGCAGCCAATGTGCCGCTTCTCAATGTCCCGTTTGCCCTGGTGAACACATCAGTGCTTGTCGCGTCGTCCTTCACCGCCCAAGCTGGCGTGTGGGCGGCCGAGCGCTACCAGCGTCGTCGCACCGGACCCCTGTGGAACTTCCGCACGTGGGGTATGCACGAGTGGTTTGTGCTCACCTACATCATGGGCTCGATCTTCATCGCTGGCCAGGTCTTCGAGTACACCGAGCTTGTCCAGCATGGCCTGACGATCTCCTCGTCCCCGTATGGCTCGGCCTTCTACTTGGCCACCGGCTTCCACGGCCTTCACGTCCTCGGTGGCTTGATCGCGATGCTGTTCGTTCTTGGCCGCTCGTTCGTCGCGAAGAAGTTCGGCACTCACGAGGCCACCACCGCAATCGTCGTGTCGTACTACTGGCACTTCGTCGACGTCGTGTGGGTCGCCCTGTTCATCGTCATCTACGGCTTGAGGTAGGAACTCCATGCGACGCCTCGCTCTGAATCGCTACCACCGTGCAGCGCCGCTCGTGCTGCTGTTTGTCCTCCTCGCTGGAATCACCATCGCTGCTTCCATTGCGCGCTCGGAGACTGCTACCGCGACCGAGGTCACGGCGCATGACGTCGAAGAGGGCCAGAAGCTCTTTGCTGCGAACTGTGCAACCTGCCACGGCATGAATGCACAGGGCCAGGACGGTGTCGCCCCGTCGCTCATCGGCGTCGGCGCGGCCTCCGTCGACTTCCAGGTGGGCACCGGCCGCATGCCGATGCAGTCGTCGGGCCCCCAGGCGATGGCGAAGACTGTCCAGTTCAATGCCGAGCAGATCAGGCAGTTGTCTGCGTACGTCGCCTCTTTGGCGCCCGGACCTGCAATTCCCGCTCCTGAGGCTGTTGACGGCTCGAAGGGCGACCCTGCTCAGGGCATGAACCTGTTCCGCACCAACTGCGCCATGTGCCATGGCTCGATCGGCGGTGGCGGTGCCCTCACGCAGGGCAAGTACGCGCCTGCCCTATGGGAGACCACCCCCACTCACATCTACGAAGCGATGCTGACCGGCCCCCAGTCGATGCCTGTCTTCAACGACGCAAACCTCACCCCCGAAGACAAGCGCGACATCATCGCGTTCCTCGAAGAGCAGCGTGGCACCGCACCTGGCGGAATGTCGCTCGGCTCGATCGGTCCCGTCGCTGAGGGTCTGTGGGCGTGGCTGATCGGCATGGGCATCATCGTCGGTTTCACCGTCTGGATTGGAGTCCGTTCTTCATGAGCATCGAGAACGCCCCACACGGGAACGAGACGGTGGAAGAGGAGTTCACGGACCCCGGCCTTCCTCAGGACCACCGTCCCCGCCGTGCTGACGTCGACCCCAAGGCCGCGAAGCGTGCCGAGCGTCAGGTTGCCGCACTGTTCGGCATTTCCGTCCTCGGCACTGTCCTTGCGATCTGGGCTTGGGCAACGATCGACGTTGGCGCAGACAACATCGCGGGCACCCAGCGCAGCACCCTGTTCATCGGCCTCGGCCTCACGTTTGCGATGCTCGGGATCGGCACGGGTGCCATTCACTGGGCCAAGACGCTCATGCGTGACCACGAGATGGTAGAAGAGCGTCACGACATGCGCTCCTCTGATGAGGCGCGCGCAGGCGCCATGGAGAACCTCAAGGAGGGTGCGAAGGACTCCGGCGTCGGCGTCGGCCGCCGCGGCCTCCTCAAAGGCTCACTGATCACGGCGCTGGCGATCGCTCCCCTGTCCGTGCTCGTGCCTGCCATCGGAAACATGGGCGGCGACTGGAACATCTCGAAGTTCCGTCACACAATGTGGCGCGAGGGAACCCGCCTGGCCAAGGACCCTGACGGCACGCCGATCAAGGCATCGGATGTCACCATCGGCTCTGTCTTCCACGTGATCCCTGAGGGTCTCAACGAGCTCGAACACCACAAGATCGAGGAGAAGGCCAAGGCTGTCGTGCTCCTGGTCCGCCTCGACCCCCGCGACATCAAGCACGTGCCGGGCCGCGAATCGTGGTCCTTCGACGGCATCGTCGCGTACTCGAAGATCTGTACACACGTGGGATGCCCGGTGGCGCTGTACGAGCAGCAGACCCACCACCTGCTGTGCCCATGCCACCAGTCGACGTTCGATGTCTCGGACGGCGCGAAAGTGGTCTTCGGCCCCGCCAAGCGTCCCTTGCCGCAGTTGCCGATTGCCGTGGATGACGAGGGCTACATCGTGGCCCAGAGCGACTTCCACGAGCCCGTCGGCCCGAGCTTCTGGGAGCGCGTGAAGTGACCGATGTAAAGACCGCACCTTCGTCAAGCCGCTTGAATCGCGCCGCGGGTGCGACCGCGAATTGGGCGGACGAGCGCACCTCGATCGGTGCCTTCACCAAGTTCATCGCGCGCAAGATCTTCCCCGACCACTGGTCGTTCATGCTCGGTGAAGTCGCGCTCTACTCGTTCATCGTCCTCTTGCTGTCGGGTGTCATCCTGACCGCGTTCTTTGTGCCGTCGATGGACATCGTGACCTACGACGGCAACCTCCCCCAGTTCCAGGGCCAGGAGATGTCCAAGGCCTTCGAATCGACGCTCCACATGTCGTTCGAGGTGCCTGGCGGCCTTCTCATGCGTCAGATCCACCACTGGGCTGCGCTGATCTTCACGGCGTCGATCGTCACGCACATGGCGCGCATCTTCTTCACGGGCGCGTTCCGCAAGCCGCGTGAGATCAACTGGCTCATCGGCTTCACCCTCATGCTGCTGTCGCTGGCGGCTGGATTCACCGGATACTCGCTTCCGGATGACGTGCTCTCCGGAAACGGTCTGCGCATCATCGACGGTGTCATCAAGTCGATTCCGATCCTTGGCTCGTACATCTCGTACTGGCTCTTCGGTGGCGAGTTCCCTGGCGAACACCTCATCCCACGAATGTTCACGGCACACGTGCTGCTGATCCCGGCACTCATCCTCGGGCTCATTGCCGTGCACTTGTTCCTCGTGTTCCTGCAGAAGCACACGCAGTATCCGGGTGCCGGCCGCACGAACAAGAATGTCGTGGGCCTGCCGCTGTTCCCCGTCTACACCGCAAAGGCAGGCGGCTTCTTCTTCGTGGTCTTCGGTGTGATCGCGCTTCTCGGTGCCACTTTGCAGATCAACGCGGTGTGGAACTACGGCCCCTACGACCCGTCACCTGTCTCCGCTGGCACGCAGCCTGACTGGTACATGCTCTTCGTCGACGGCGCCTTGCGCGCAATGCCGGGCAACGTGGAGTACGTCATCGGTGGCTACACGTTGTCGCTGAACATCCTGATCCCGGCGGTCATTGTGCCGGGGCTGTTCTTCGGCTTCCTCGCGCTGTACCCGTGGATCGAGAAGTGGGCAACCGGTGACCGCGGTGAGCGCCACATCCTCGACCGCCCACGCAACGTACCGACTCGCACCGGCATCGGCGTCGCGCTCATCACGTTCTATGTGGTCCTCGTCCTCGAGGGCGCAAACGACATCATCGCGAGCCTCTTCCACCTGTCGATCAACGACCTCACCATCCTGTTCCGCATCCTCGTGTTTGCGGTCCCGGTGGCGGCGTTCATCATCACCAAGCGAATTGCGCTCGGTCTTCAGCGCAAGGACCGTGAGCTCGTGCTGCACGGCCACGAGACGGGTCGTATTGTCCGCTTCGAGAACGGTGAGTACATCGAGGTTCACGAGCCGCTTTCCGAGGAGGAGCGCTGGGTGCTCGTCTCGTACGACGTCTTGCGTCCGCAAGAACTGGCTCCTGAGCACAACGAGCACGGCGTGCGTCGTAAGGGTTACCGCTGGGAGCGCGTCAAGGCTCGCCTGTCCCGCTTCTACTACGAGGACCGTGTTGAGCCTGTGACTCCCGCCGAACTCCATGCAGCGCACGCGGCGCACCACGCTGAGGTCGACGCGATGGCGGCTCGTTCTGCAGCAGACATGGCCACGAAGGCCTCGCCCGTCGCGGATGGCACCGACGCTGAGTCCTAAGCATTCGGCCTGATCATTACGTGACAAAGGCGCGCCGAGCCGATGCTCGGTGCGCCTTTGTCATACGGTGGACAAGAAGGAATGCCACTGCGGAGACGGTGGTTGACCACAGAGGACTTCGGGCGCCCCTCCTAAGGCGCTCAACGCACTGAAGCCCGCACCGCCGGGCGCACAAGGAGGAAGAATGGCCGAATACACGCTGCCGGATCTCAGTTACGACTACGGGGCTCTCGACCCGCACATCGCCGGTCAGATCATGGAGCTCCACCACTCAAAGCACCACGCCGCCTACGTCGCGGGTGCAAACACGGCCCTCGAGAAGATGGCCGAGGCGCGTGACAGCGACAACTTCGCCGCAATCGCAGGCCTCGAGAAGGCCCTCGCCTTCAACCTGGGTGGTCACACCAACCACTCGATCTTCTGGACAAACATGTCTCCCGCGGGCGGCGACAAGCCCACGGGCGAGCTTGCGGCCGCGATCGACGACCACTTTGGATCCTTCGACAAGTTCCGTGCTCACTTCACGAACAACGCGATGACGATCATGGGGTCCGGTTGGTCGATCCTCGCCTACGACACGATCGGCAAGAAGCTCATCATCGTCCAGCTCTACGACCAGCAGGGCAATGTGCCCGTCGGCATCGTGCCGCTGCTCATGCTCGACATGTGGGAGCACGCGTTCTACCTGCAGTACAAGAACGTGAAGGCCGACTACGTCAACGCATGGTGGAACGTTGTCGACTGGGCCAACGTCCAGGAGCGTTTCACCCGCGCAACGGGCGCCGACGGCCTGCTTGTTCCTTAAGGTGCTGCTCCTGACGTAGGACAGCCCGTCAGGCTGACGGCCTCACGCCGAGGCTCGCAAGGCCCCTCACACCACGCCACACGCACTCTGGCGCCGTGAGGGGCCTTTTGCGTGCCACGATGGACGAATGAAGGCGATTGTTGCGACTCAAGCTGGCGGTCCCGAGGTGATGGAGCTACGGGACGTTCCCCCACCCACATGCCCGGCCGACGCGGTGGTCGTCGCCGCCGACGTTGCGGGGGTCAACTTCATCGACACCTATGAGCGTTCAGGGATCTACCCCGCGGACTTTCCGCTCACTCCTGGGCGGGAAGGCTGCGGGACCGTTGTCGAGGTCGGCTCGGAGGTGTCATGGGCTCAGGAAGGCCAGCGTGTTGCGTGGACGGCAAGCCCTGGGTCCTACGCCGAACGCGTCGTCGTCCGCCGCGAGGACTTCTACCCCGTACCCGACGCCGTGAGCAGCGAGATCGCTGCGGCAGCGCTCCTACAGGGTCTGACGGCGCATTTGCTCAGCCGGTCCGTATGTGAGCTCGGCCCTTCGCACACGGCGCTCATTCACGCCGGCGCAGGCGGCGTCGGGCTCCTGCTCACCCAGTTCGCGCATCGCGCCGGGGCGCGCGTCATCACCACCGTGTCGACTGAGGAGAAATCCGAGCTGTCCCGTGCTGCCGGTGCCGATCACGTGATCCGCTACGACGCGTTCACCGACTTGCCGCGCGAGCTGCCGGCCGCTGTACGGTCACTCACCGATGGCGAAGGCGTTCATGTCGTCTATGACGGCGTGGGCAAGACGACCTTTGACGCGTCACTTCATTCCATCGCACCGCGCGGGATGCTTGTGCTCTTCGGTGGTGCCTCCGGTCAGGTCCCGCCATTCGATCTCCAACTCCTTGCGCGCAACGGCTCGCTCACCGTGACGCGGCCGTCAATGGGTCACTTCTTGCGCACCCCTGAGGAACGTGCCTGGCGCTCAGGAGAGCTCTTCGACGCTGTCGCCAGCGGTGATCTCCGCGTGCGCATCGGGGCGCGATACCCGCTTGCCGATGCGGCAGACGCTCACAAGGCCCTCCAGGGGCGTCAGACCACGGGGAAGGTGCTCCTCACGCTCTAGACGCTGAGTTTCAGCTCCTCGATGAGAGGCGGGAAGGTTGAGCCGTCGTAGTAACGCACCCACAGCGGCGTGACGACAATGAGGGCGAAATCCTCCCGATCAACTGGCGCGCCTGGCTGGACGTCGGTGGTACGCGCTGCCCAGGCTTCCCGTTCGTCCCCCTCGACAACGCGGGCGTGGCCCTCGAGCTGCACTGTCACCGGGCCTTCTGTTCCGACGACCACTGCGACGCGGCCTTCGGAAGCGAGGTTGACGAGCTTGCGAGCGGCCCGATGCGCAAAGAACGTGATGGTGCCGTTGTCAAGCGTGATGAGGTCGATCAGTGCAGCCTCGGGCGCTCCGTCAGGGGCAACTGTCGCGACCACGCCAAGCGGATTGGCCCGGGCGAAGGCAACGATCGTGTCGAGGGATGGTATCTGCTCAGTCATGCGACGGAGCATAGGGTCGGTTGGGGGCGTCGATACGGGACTGGCAGCCTAGGAGGGTCTTTGGTCCCACCTACTCCCCCAGGTGCTCGGGCGTATGGTCACAAGAGGCACAACGGGGTGCCTACCTTCCGGGGAGTAAATGCGATGCCCACGTATTGCGTAGACAAGCATGACCCGCCGATGACGCGGGTTCACCTAGTGCACAACTGTGATTCCGACCTCGAGTGCGTACCGCCGCCGTATTTCCAATTGCCCCTTGGCTGGCATCCGGATGCGAAATCTGCTCTCGAAGAGGCCCATGAGTTCTATAAGGACGCCAATCCCTGCAGGTGCTGCTAGGCACAAAGCAAAAGCCTCGATCCGCGCCGTTGCGGGTCGAGGCTCCTGCGTTCAGGGGTCAGTGGGAGAAGCGTCCGGTGCTGAACTCGAACACCCACCCCACAAGGCCGACAATGCTCACCAGCGCTGCGGGGACCATGATCCACCAGCCCACCGCGAGAGCAACAAAGCCAAGTGCAGCGCCGGCTGCCAAGACAATGGGCCACCACGACCAGGGCGCAAAGACACCCTGCTCGCCGGAGAGGTCAGCAATCTCCGCATCCTCACGGTCCTCGGGCCGCGTGGGGTGACGCTTCGCCAACATGCGGAAGTACACACCGACCATGAAGGCAAGACCCGCGCTGAGGAGGAAGGCCGGGAAGCCGACCAGCTCTTGGAAGTCGGTGAGGGCGCCGTAAATGAACGCCACCACCACGAAGAACACGCCGGGGAACAGGAAGACCAGCGACTCAACCTTCATCGAACAATCTCCTCTTAGTCCACGGCCGGCTTGTCGACGCCCGCCTTGTGAGCAGCCGCGTGGTCGATGGCTGCGATCTCCGGGTAGTGGAGGTCGAATGCGGGTCGCTCCGAGCGAATCTT
>CAZRHL010000012.1:0-26993 GCA_964600005.1 uncultured Demequinaceae bacterium | reverse complement strand
TCTTGTTGACGACGTGGTCGATGAAGCCAGGGTCCTGGTGAGAGAAGCCGTTGTGGTCCTGGCGCCACACGTGCGAGCTCAACAGGTAGTTGAGCGAAGAGATCGGCCGACGCCACGGCAGCTCGCGAGAGACCTTCAGCCACTTCGCGTGCTGGTTGAACATCGAGTCGACGATGTGGATGAAGGCTTCGTACGACGTGAGGAGACCGAGGCGACCGGTGAGGAGGTAGCCCTCGAGCCAACCCTGGCACTGGTGCTCCGAGAGCATTTCGATGACGCGGCCCTCGTGGCCCATGTTCTCGTCGTCGAACTCGGTGGTGCCGAGCCATACCTTGTTCGTCTCATCGAGCACGGCGTGGATGCGGTTGGAGGCAAGCTCATCGGGCGCGAAGATGCGGAAGTTGTCACGGTTGTTCGCCATGACGCCCTTGAGGTAGTTGCCGAGCACGCGGGTCGCCTCTGCCATGCCACCACCCGGCGCCGGCACCTCCACGGCGTATTGCCGGAAGTCGGGAAGGCGCAGGTCCTGGAGGAGCAGGCCGCCGTTGGCATGAGGCGTCGCAGACATCCGCAGATCGCCCTCGGGGGCAAGAGCGGTCACCTCGGGTCGCGGTGCTCCCGCCTCGTCAAAGAGCTCATCGGGACCGTACGACATGAGCCAGTCCTCGAGGGTCTGGAGGTGCTCGTCCGTGTCCCGCGCCGAGCTGAGCGGCACCTGGTGCGCACGCCACGAGCCTTCGGTGATCTTGCCGTCGATCTTGGGTGGACAGGTCCACCCCTTGGGCGTGCGCATGACGATCATCGGCCACATCGGGCGCGGCATCTCGGGGTTGCGACGTGCCTCTTCCTTGATGGCGGCGATCTCGTCCATCACGGTGTCGAGCACCTCGGCAAAGCGGCGGTGGATCGACTCCGCGGGCTCGTCATCGAAGCCGCCCACGAACACGTGCGGCTTGTGGCCGTAGCCACGCATGAGGGCGTCGAGCTCCTCATCGCTGATGCGAGCAAGAACGGTCGGATTTGCGATCTTGTACCCGTTGAGGTGGAGGATCGGCAGCACGACGCCGTCAGTCGCGGGGTTGATGAACTTGTTCGAGTGCCAACTCGTCGCGAGCGGGCCGGTCTCTGCTTCGCCGTCGCCGACCACAGCCGCGACAAGCAGGTCCGGGTTGTCGAAGGCCGCGCCATATGCGTGGCTGAGCGCGTAGCCAAGCTCGCCGCCTTCATGGATTGAGCCCGGTGTCTCCGGGGCCACATGCGAGGGGATGCCGCCGGGGAACGAGAACTGCTTGAACATCCGCTTGAGTCCCGCCTCGTCATTCGAGATGTCGGGATACGTCGCGGTGTAGGTGCCGTCGAGGAACGACGACGCGACAAGGCCCGGTCCACCGTGACCGGGGCCGATGATGTACATCGTCGGCTGCCTGCGCGCACAGATCATGCGGTTGAGGTGCGCATAGATGAAGTTGAGGCCCGGCGTCGTGCCCCAGTGGCCCACGAGCCGTGGCTTCACATGGTCACGCGTGAGGGGCTGGCGGAGAAGCGGGTTGTCGAGCAGATAGATCTGGCCGACGCTGAGGTAGTTGGTGGCTCGCCACCACAGGTCAATTCCGGAGATTTCTTCAGGCGTTGCCGACTCGCGGGAGCGGTAGGCCCAGGGGTGGGGCGTCACGCTGTCCTCCTTCTCGTGGATATGTCTCAGCATTCCACCAGGGAGTCCTGTTTGTCAGGCTTTTGGTCCCGTCCTAGGACCTGGTTATCCACAGGTTTGCAGCGGGCCGACGCTAGTGCAGCTCCTCGCTCAGCTCGAGCCAACGCTCCTCGAGTCGGGCGTTCTCCGACTCGAGCTCGCGGAGTCTGTCATTGAGCGCGCCAAGGCCGGCATAGTCGCTGACATCGTGCATCGCCATCTCGCGGTGGATGCCTCCGATGAGGTCGGCGACTTTCGCCATACGCCTCTCGATTGCGGTCAGCTCCTTGTCGACAGCCCTGCGCTGCGCTCCAGACGGTGCACCAGACTGCCGCTCCGCCTGCGCTTCCGACTGCGCTCCCGCTTGTGCTCCTGTCTGTGCTGCGGGCGCGCGCGCGGACGCGGAGGGTCCAAAGGTGCCGATGCCGCCCGTGGCGCGGTTGCGCTCTTGTGCGAGAGAGATGTACTCATCGATGCCGCCGGGCAGGTGGCGAAGACCGCCGTCCATGACGGCATACTGCTGATCGGTGACTCGCTCCATGAGGTAGCGGTCGTGGCTCACCACGATGAGCGTGCCGGGCCATGAGTCGAGGAGATCCTCGAGTGCCGTCAGCATGTCGGTGTCGAGGTCATTCGTCGGTTCGTCGAGGACGAGGACATTCGGCTCGCTGAGGAGCACAACCAGCAGTTGAAGGCGCCGGCGCTGGCCGCCGGACAAGCGGCCGACCGGAGTCTTCAGCTGCGCGTTGTCAAAGCCGACCCGCTCAAGGAGCTGGCCGGGGGTCAGCTCGGAGCCATCAGCCAACGTGATCGCGCTGAACTGGCGCAGGACCGAGGCGACGCGCTGATCCGACCACTCGTCAAGCTCCGCGAGATGCTGGGACAGCGCCTTCACCTTGACGGTGAGTCCGCGCTTCACGTGCCCGCGAGTCGGCTCCACTTCGCCGGTGATGAGTTTGAGCAGAGTCGACTTGCCGGCCCCGTTGACGCCAAGGATGCCCGTGCGTTCGCCAGGCCCGATGAGCCACGTGACGCCGTCGAGCACCGTGCGCTCTCCGCCATTGGGCAGCGGGTAGCTGACGTGGGCGTTCTTGATGGAGACGACGTCTCGTCCGAGTCGACTCGTCGCCAGCCTTTGCAGGCTGACGGGGTCACGGATCTCTGGCACATCGGCAATGAGCGCATTTGCCGCATCGATGCGGAACTTCGGCTTCGACGTGCGGGCAGGGGCGCCGCGGCGCAGCCATGCGAGCTCCTTGCGGAGGAGGTTCTGGCGTTTCGACTCGGTCGCGGCGGCGATGCGCTGCCGCTCGACGCGCTGGAGGACGTACGCGGCGTAACCGCCTTCGTACTGCTCGACTCCGGCGTCGACGACCTCCCACGTGCGGGTGGTCACCTCGTCGAGGAACCAGCGATCGTGGGTCACGACCACGAGTGCGCCCTTCGATGCCGCCCAGCGGCGCTTCAGGTGCGCCGCGAGCCACGCGACGCCATCGACGTCGAGGTGGTTTGTCGGTTCGTCGAGCACGAGGACGTCGTCGTCGTTCACGAGTGCGCGGGCAAGGGCGACGCGGCGGCGCTGGCCGCCAGACAGCGAGCCGACCGGCGTATCCGCATCGAGATCAGGCACGAGTCCCGACATGATGTCGCGTACGCGGGCGTCACCCGCCCACTCATGGGTGTCGGCATCGCCCACGATCGCGGCGAGGACGCTCTGTCCGGCGATGAAGGCGTCTGACTGGTCGACGACGCCCACCCGAACGCCGCCGGCACGGGTCACTCGCCCGGTGTGGGGTGACTCGAGGCCGGCGAGAATCGAGATGAGCGTGGACTTGCCGGCGCCATTCGCGCCGACCACGCCGATGCGGTCGCCGTCTTCGAGCCCGAGAGTGACGTTGCGCAGCACCGGGCCGGTGCCGAAATCGACGCCGATGCCCTCTGCGCCGATCAGATGTGCCACGTATCAAGGGTAAGGGCGCGCCGCAGCGTCCGGTGCGCGCACCTCCGTGGCCGTAATCTGGGCGCCATGCGATGCGATGTGGTGCGCTTTGTCGCCTTCGAGGACCTCGGCGTCTGGGAAGCGGAGCTGGTCGCGCACGGCTTCGAGGTGCGGTACCTCGACGTGGGGGTCGATGACGTCACCGAGGCGGCCGACGCTGATCTCGCCGTGGTGCTCGGCGCACCGATCGACGCGGACGGCGACGACCGCTATCCAGTTCTCGTGTCGGTGCGTGCGGCGCTCGCGGCACGCGTGGAGACGGATCGGCCGACGCTGACGATCTGTCTCGGCGCGCAGATGCTTGCGCAGGTGACGGGTGGGCACGTGCGCCGGGGCACGCGAGAGGTCGGCTGGGCGCCGCTGACGGCTGCCGCGGCTGCGGCCGAGAGTCCGTGGCGCGACCTTGCCTCAGCAACAGTGCTGCATTGGCACGCCGATGAGGTGGAGCTTCCGCCGGGCGTGCATGTGACGCTCGCACGCACCGCCGCCACGCGTCATCAGATCTTTGAGGTGGGTCGCAGCGTCGGCTTCCAGTGCCACCCGGAAGCTGACCCGGAGGCGATCGAGCGCTGGCTTATCGGACACACGGGAGATCTCTCGCGGTGGGGAGTCGACCTTGACGCGGTGCGGTCGCAGGCGCGCGAGCACGGGGATGAGGCGGTGGTCGCGGGCCTCAACGGTCTGCGCGCGTGGTTGCGACGCGTCGGACTCGCGTCCGGTGAGGATTCCTAGAAGGCCGAGGCGATGTTGCCCAGGGCACTCGCGCCATAGGAGTGCTCGTCGCGCCACGCGGCCGTGGTGCGCACCACGACGGCTGGCCACAGCGGATCGCTCATGAGGACGCGAGCCGCAGCGTCGGCCTTGATCTGGGCGACCTCATCGAACACGTCCTCCATGCAAGCGGCGAGCCGTGCGTGGAGATGAAGCGGCTCTTCGCCGTCCTTCACGTCGATGAGATACGTCGCCCATCCGGCGGCCCGCAGGAGGTCCTCGCGTCCGATCTCGTGGTCGGCTGCCTCGGGTCCGTTTGCGGCCACGTGAATGATGGGCAGCGCCACGCCGTCGCGCTGGGCAGAGATGAGTGCGCTTCGGTGGACATCGAAGTCGTTGGCATTTTCGAAGTCCGCCTCTTCAATCACCGCAACGGTGAGGGCGGAGTCGCGTCCCTTGACGAGTTCGATCGCGTCGCCGAGCGCTGTGCGCTCGACCGAATGGTGCATCGAGATGGGGGACGGGCCGTAGGCGTCGTCGTGGAGCATCGTCGCGATGGGGCTAGGGCCGTGGTCGTCAAGAGTGCAGTCAGTCGAGCACACGAACTGGGGCACATGCCGACGCTTGTGCGCAGCGCGGTCGATGTGGACGAGTAGCAAGCGGTGGAAAGAGGAGGTGAGCCAGGGGCACGCGCGGAGAGGGTCGTTCCCGATCGGGATCTGCTGCCACCACTCGTTCATGCCATTGAGCAGTGCCGCACTTGGCTCGCGGTTGGCGTGTGCCACCCAACTTGAGATTGTCGCCGTCACGTTGTCACCCCCAGTTGGCATCGAGCGTCATCAGCGCCCAGTTTGTTTGGACTATAAACAAACTACGGGGCACCTGCGGTCTCGTCAAGACTAACCCGGGTGTGTCACGCAGGCGCGGCAAGGGCGCGGATCTCCACCAGCGGCCACAACGGCTCGACCGTCATGCGGTGGTCTGCAGCGTCGGACTTGATCTGGACGATCTCGTCGAGCACGTCCTCCATGAGCAGTGCGAAGCGCACGTGGTCGTCCGAGGTGAAGTGATCGAGCGAGCACTCGAAGGTGTAGCTCGTGTAGCCCGCAGCGCGGACCACGTCCTCGCGATCCTCGGCATCCTGATCGCTGTCCATGGGGTCAACGAGCATGAAGGGGATCACCACCCCTGAGTAGCGCGCGTTGAGCAGGCGCGATGTGTGGAGGTGGAACATATCCGAGTTCATGAACTCGTGCTCGGTGAAGATCGGGACAAGCGCCGAACGCTCGGCACTCGACGCACGGGCAAGGGCCTCAGCCAGCGGTGAGGCAGAGCCCGTGTGCTCGACCTGCAGGTCCTCGGGACCACCGTCGCCGGTGACGACGAGCTGACTCATCGGGCGCAGGCCATGACCCATCGTGGGCAACAGATGGCAGGGGCGGGACGTGAGGAAGGTCGCCACTTGCCGACGCTTGTGAAGAGCGCGGTCGACATGGCCGACGATGCCAGCGAAGACGGGGTCGGTCAGCACGGGGCAGGTTGACTGCGTCATCGCGGTGAGGCGCACGGAGTCGCCGATCCAGTCGTGCAGAGCAGTGACAAGCATTCCGCTTGGCTCTCGCGAAGCGTGTGCCACCCATCCAGACGTGGTCGCCATGATGTCCTCCCGCGGTCCGTCGCGCCGTCAGATGGTGTGCCGCCGTCGTGGCGCCACGTATCCCCATCCGCCCTCATGATCGACGCCGTGGGGACGCGTGTGAGGGTACGGCGCTCGGATGTGAGGGATCGCACACTCGGCGTGTCGTCACCGGGAGGGGCTGCCCTCCCGTTCGGACGAGCCTCGACGGCGCCAAAGCGCACCAGTTCGGGGGGCAGAAGCGCGACAGACCGTGAGCGCCGTCACATGGAGAGTCCCCTGTCGGAGAGCCTCAGGAAACGGCGGCGATGGACTGCAGGGCGATCTCTCGCTCCTCGTCCGTCGGGACCACCCACACCTCGATGCGAGACTCATCGGAGCTCACAAGGGTCGCTTCCTTCTTGCGACCGGCGTTGCGCTCCGGGTCCACGATGATGCCGAGCTCGTCAAGCCCGGCGAGCGACTGTGCGCGCACCACGTCGGAGTTCTCGCCCACGCCCGCCGTGAACACGATCGCGTCGAGGTGGCCGAGCTGTGCGTAGTACTGACCCACGTAACCACGGATACGGCGGCAGTAGATCTCGAGGCCGAGCTGGGCGTCGTGCGAGCCCTCTTCTGCCGCCTTCTCCACATCACGCAGGTCCGAGTACCCGGTGAGGCCGAGCATCCCGGACTGGCGGTTGAAGAGGTGGTCGATCTCGTCGAGAGTCATGCCGGCAGCGCGACCCAGATGGAAGACGACGGCTGGGTCGATGTTGCCGGTGCGGGTGCCCATGACAAGGCCCTCAAGCGGGGTGAGTCCCATCGACGTGTCGATCGCACGACCGCCGCGAATCGCGGTCGCGGACGCGCCGTTGCCAAGGTGCAACGCGATCATGTTGATCTCTTCGCGGCTCTTGCCCATGACGCGCGGGACCTCGTGGGCGAGGTAGGCGTACGAGGTGCCGTGGAAGCCGTAGCGGCGAATGCTGTTCTCGCGCGCCACATTGCGGTCGATCGCGTAGGTGTACGCAGCCTCAGACAGCGTCTGGAAGAAGGCGGTGTCGAAGATCGCGACGTGTGGCAGATGCGGGAAGGCCTCACGGGCGCCCTTGATGCCAGCGACGTGGCCAGGGTTGTGCAGGGGGGCGAGGGTCGACAGCAGCGCGATGCGGCGCTCGACGTCGTCATCGATGATCGTGGGGGCGGTGAACTCATCGCCACCTTGGACCACGCGGTGGCCCACCACGGTGAGAGTGGTGAGATCGACGCCGCTTGCGGGGTCGGACAGCCGCGCAATGACTTCCTTGATTGCTTCCGAGTGGTCCGTCACGCGGTCCACGAGCCCGGAGGCGAGAGGCTTGTCCACGGACGTGTCGATCACTTGGTACTTCACCGTGCTCGATCCGGAATTGAGCACGAGAGCAACGCCCTGGTAGTTCACAGCCACGGGATTCCCTTCACCGCCTAAGCGGTCTGTTGTTGGGCCTGGATCGCCGTGATGGCGACAGTGTTGACGATGTCCTGAACGAGCGCCCCGCGGCTCAGGTCATTGACCGGCTTGCGCAGACCCTGGAGCACGGGGCCGATGGCCACGGCGCCAGCAGAACGCTGCACAGCCTTGTACGTATTGTTGCCCGTGTTGAGGTCCGGGAAGATCAGCACCGTGGCGCGGCCGGCGACAGGGGAGTTCGGCGCCTTCGACTTCGCGACGGACGGGTCGACAGCGGCGTCATACTGGATGGGGCCCTCGACGAGCAGATCAGGACGACGCTCCCGCACAAGTCGTGTCGCCTCACGCACCTTGTCGACATCGGAGCCGGTGCCCGATTCGCCGGTCGAATAGGAGAGCATCGCCACGCGGGGCTCGACGTTGAACATCATCGCCGTCTCGGCAGAGGAGATCGCGATGTCAGCGAGCTGCTCCGCGGTCGGGTCCGGGTTGACGGCGCAGTCGCCGTAGACAAGCACCTGGTCCGCGAGGCACATGAAGAACACCGAGGACACGATCGATACACCGGGAGTGGTCTTGATGATCTGGAAGGACGGAGTGATCGTGTGCGCGGTCGTGTGCGTCGCACCGGAGACCATGCCGTCCGCGAGGCCGAGCTGGACCATCATCGTGCCGAAGTAGCTGACGTCCTCAACACGGTCACGGGCGCCGTCAAGGGTCATGCCCTTGTGCTTGCGCAGTTCATAGAGCTCGTTGGCGAAGCGCTCGACGTACTCGGGGTTCTGAGGCGAGATGAGGTGGGCGCCCTCAAGCGAGATGCCGAGCTCGCCTGCACGCGCCTGGATCGACATGGGGTCGCCGAGGATCGTCAGTTCGACCACGTCACGGGTGAGGAGGGTTCCAGCGGCACGGAGGATGCGGTCATCCTCGCCTTCGGGCAGGACGATGTGCTGGCGGTTCGAGCGCGCGCGGTCAAGCAGCGTGTACTCGAACATGAGCGGGGTGATGACGTCGGTGCCCGCGACCTTCAGCTTGTCCATCAGCTCCGCGCCATCGACATGGCGCTCGAACAGGCTGAGCGCGGTGTCCAC
This sequence comes from uncultured Demequinaceae bacterium, assembly GCA_964600005.1. Classification (GTDB taxonomy): domain Bacteria; phylum Actinomycetota; class Actinomycetes; order Actinomycetales; family Demequinaceae; genus Demequina. The sequence continues at coordinate 18,434 of CAZRHL010000012.1, read as the reverse complement.
CTTGAGCACCGACTCGCGGGACAGGCGGCCGCGGGTGTCCCAGCACCGCTTGGCCGTGTCGAAGGTGTCCATGTCGCTTGCGATGATCGGCAAGGTGGGGCTCATGCCGTCGATCAGACGCTGGATCGAGCGGTGCGGGCGGAATCCACCGGTGACGACGATCCCCGCAATCGCGGGGAAGCCTGCCGCAGAGTGGGCCGTCAGCGCCGCGAGGACCGTGTCTGCGCGGTCTCCAGGGGTGATGACAAGGCCGCCCTCTTCGAGGCGGTCGACGAGGTGCTCGGGGTTCATGGCGCCCACGGTGATGGAGCGAACCTCACGGGAGAGCAGAGCCTCGTCGCCCGCGATCATCTGGCCGTTGACGGCGTCGGACAGGGCGCGCAACGTGGGCGCGTAGAGCAGCTCCTCCTCAGGGAGGGCGGCGACGCCGATGTCGGCAGGAAGTGCGGCGCGAACGGCCTCGACCTCGTCCGGGTCGCAGCGGTTGGCGAAGGCGGCGACCACCTTGGCGTGGTGCTCTTCCATCTGACCGCGTGCCTGGGCGATGATCTCGGCGATCTGCGCGGGAGTCCGGTTGACACCGCGAACAACAAGGGCCACCGGCGCACCGAGGTTGGCAGCGATCTTCGCGTTGAAGTCGAACTCGGTCGCAGCGGCAACGTCCGTGTAGTCGGTCCCAACGATGACGACGGCCTCGCACCGGCGTGCGACCTCGTGATAGCGGTTGACGATGCGCGACAAGGTGGCGTCGGGATCGGCGTGGACTTCGGCGTACGTCGCGCCAACGCATTCCTCGTAGGAGAGGTCGACGCCGTCGTGTCCGAGCAGGAGCTGGAGGACGTAGTCGGAGCCATCTGCCACGCGGGCGACGGGACGGAAGATGCCGACCTTGGAAACGGTGCGCGCGAACAGCGCGGTGATGCCCAAGGCAATCGAGGACTTGCCAGTGTCACCTTCTACCGAGGCGATATAGATGCTGCGAGCCACCCCTCCATCGTTTCACGTTTGGGGCGGGACCATGGGCCCAATGTGGGACCTTCCACTCAAAACGTCCCACGCCCCTTGGCTACCTGGCCAAGTGCCCCTACGTTTGAGCCGATGATGTCCCCGAAACTGCGCGATGCGTACGTGTGGTTCAGCCGACTCGGCATCGCAGGTCGAGACCGGCAGACTGCCCGCTACGTCATGGGCGAGAACCACTATCTGGGTGCCGCGATCACTCTTGCGGTGCCTTTCGTTGTCGCGCTCTTCCTCATCTCGGGCGGTTCCTTGTGGCCCGCTGCGGTGACCCACGTGGGGATTCTCGTCGCGTGGATCCTGTGCCTTGTCATTCACGTGCGCGGATACCTCCGGACGGCCGCGGTCGCCTCCCTCGTCGTTCCGCTCATCGGCTTCTTTGTGCAGTCGTGGTTCCTCTCGCATCGCGCCGGTTTCATGTTGCCGATGCTGATGGCCTCGGCGGTGTCGTTTGTGACGATGGGGCCCGCGATGATGCGCTGGCGCATCGGCCTCACCGCGGTCTCGTCGGCGGCAACCGCCTGGACCGTCATCAGCGATCGCTTTGCGGTGCCGAACCTCGACGCGTCACCGGAAGTCGTCAAGGGCTTCTTCGTGGCGAACGTCGCGCTGACGACCATCGTCATCACGTCCACCGCGTGGCTGAACGATCACTACTTCACGCGGGAGCGCAGGCGTGCCGAGAGTCAGCTCTTCTCGGCCCAGATGCAGGCCCGCACCGACATCCTCACCCAGCTTGTCAATCGCCGTGGCATGGTCGAGGCGCTCGCCTCTGTGCCGCGCGACAGGCCGTACGCCATCGCGGTGGTCGACCTCGATCACTTCAAGGACGTCAACGACACTCTCGGCCACGTGCGGGGCGACGCCGTGCTCACCGAGGTGGCGCGTGTTCTCGAGGGCCAGGTGGGACCGCGCGGGGTCGTCTCGCGCTGGGGTGGGGAAGAGTTCCTCGTGCTGATGAAGGACGTGGACCTCACCGCCGCCGTCAGCCTCATCGAAAGAGCCCGTCGCCAGGTCGAGGCAGGCTTGGGCGTCCCCGGCGTCGACACCACGGTGACGTTCTCTGCGGGGCTCGCCGCAGCGTCGGCCGGACTGTCGTGGGAGACCACGGTGCGCGTCGCTGACGCCCTCCTCTACGAAGCGAAGGACGGCGGCCGCAATCTGGTCCGGTACGCCCAAGTCCGCGCCGATATCGGCAAGTGGGACTCATAGCCGCCAATTGCGCCACCGAGCACTCTGAACAGGCATAGGCGATCTACGATGCGAGGGGCGACACCCGCGCCTTCGCGCCCAAGCCACCCTGTGAGGAGCAGCCAGCCGTGCCCAGCGACCTTGAGACGCCGCCGACGCCGGTCGATCGAGGGCGCGTGCGCGTGGGCGCCGTCATCGCGGCACTCGCCATCGCCGTTGCATGCGTGGGCGTAGGTGGCGGCCTGGGGACGTGGCAGTGGCAACGCGCCCACGCCCAAGCGGCTCCGGTCGAGCCCGATCCCCGCGCACCGATCGCCGACGTGATGCGACCTGCCGAGGGCGGCCGTGGTGAAGGTCGCCTCGTCGAAGCGGCCGGCGTCTGGTCCGACGCCCCCATCGGCCTGGTGACAGACAAGCGGGTTGACGATGCCGAGGCGGTGTTGCTCTTCATGCCGCTCGAGGTTGATGCGGAGCTCACCGGAACGGGAGACGTCGCGACGCTGCCCGTCCTCGCCGGCTGGCTGCCGCCGGAGGAGGCGCTCGCGGCGCTTCCCGAGCCAGGCGGCTCGGCGTACGTGACCGGGTACGTGCGGGGAGGCGAAGGGACGTCCCTGCCGCCAGCCGAGGAGCCTGTGGACGGAGTGCTGTGGCTCAGTTCAATGTCAACCGCCAATGTCGCTCAGGAATGGCCGTCTCCTGTGTACTCGTACCTCGTCGTGGCAGATGAACCCGCTCCCGGGTGGAACGCGATGCCGCCGCCGCCCGAGGAGAAGCGAATCGATCTCCAGTCGGCGACCTATGCACTCGAATGGTGGGTTTTCGGCATCTTCGCGGCGGTGCTCGCCCTGCGATGGATACGCGACAATGGCAGGACGACACCACAGGAGGACAACGCATGAGTGCCAAGGTTCGGCCCGCTCTGACCCGCTATCGGATCATGGCGGTGGTGACCGGAAGCTTCTTGCTCCTGCTCACCGTGGTGACGGCCGTGAAGTACATCGGTCTCGCCGCCGGTTGGGAGAACGAGGGCTTCACCTCGTTCGCCACCTTCGTGGGCATCGTTCACGGATGGATCTTCATGGTGTACGTCGCGACGTGTGCAGAGCTCTTCGTTCGCATGAAATGGCCGCTGTCGCGTCTGGTCACCTTGGTGCTTGGAGGCGTGGTGCCGGTGCTGTCCTTTGTCATGGAGCGGCGCGTTTCGCGTGAGGTCGCCGCTAGCCTGGTCGCGTGAGCACCCAGCACCGTCCCGTCCTGGTCGTCGACTTCGGCGCCCAATACGCGCAACTCATTGCCCGTCGCGTCCGTGAGGCGCATCTGTACTCCGAGATCGTGCCCCATTCGATGAGCGTGGAGGCGATGCTCGCGAAGGATCCGGCGGCGATCATCCTGTCCGGTGGACCCTCCTCTGTCTATGAAGAAGGCGCCCCGCACATCGACGAAGCGATCTACGGCGCAGGCGTGCCCGTCATGGGCATCTGCTACGGCTTCCAGCTGATGGCAGCGGCGCTTGGCGGCACCGTCACCAAGACCGGACTGCGTGAATACGGTCGCACCGTGGCGAATGTGGCCGCACCGGGAACGTTGCTCAGCGGCAGCCCGTCAGAGCAGACCGTGTGGATGAGCCACGGCGACAGTGTCGAGTCCGCGCCAGCCGGCTTCACCGTGCTCGCTGGCACAGAAGGCGCCCCCGTCGCCGCCTTTGAAGACATCGACCGCTCACTTGCCGGCGTGCAATGGCACCCTGAGGTCAAGCACTCTCCGCTGGGGCAGGCTGCGCTTGAGAACTTCCTCTACCGCGTCGCCGGGCTCACGCCCGACTGGACCCCGGCGTCGGTCATCGACGAGCAGGTGGAACGGATCCGCGCCCAGGTGGGAACCGGGCATGTCATATGCGGTCTGTCCGGCGGCGTCGACTCCGCCGTTGCGGCCGCCCTCGTTCACAAGGCGGTGGGCGACCAGCTCACCTGCGTGTTCGTCGATCACGGGCTGCTGCGTCAAGGCGAGGCAGAGCAGGTCGAGCGTGACTTCGTTGCATCGACCGGTGTCCGCCTTGTGGTGGCGCACGAGCGCGACCGCTTCCTCGACGCTCTTGCGGGCGTCAGCGATCCCGAGACAAAGCGGAAGATCATTGGCCGCGAGTTCATTCGCGCCTTCGAGGAGCAGGCCCGCAAGCTCGTGCACGATGCCGCTCTCGGAGAGGAAGTGCGCTTCCTCGTGCAAGGCACGCTGTACCCCGACGTTGTCGAGTCCGGTGGCGGTGAAGGTGCCGCGAACATCAAGAGCCACCACAACGTCGGCGGGCTTCCCGACGACCTCAAGTTTGACCTCGTCGAGCCGCTGCGAGCCCTGTTCAAGGACGAGGTGCGCGCCGTGGGCCTCGAGCTCGGACTGCCCGAAGAGATCGTGTGGCGCCAGCCGTTCCCCGGTCCGGGCCTTGGGATCCGCATCGTCGGTGAAGTGACAGGCGAACGCCTCGAGATCCTTCGCGCGGCAGACGCGATTGCTCGCGAAGAGCTGAGCAAGGCCGGCCTCGACCGCGACATCTGGCAGTGCCCAGTGGTGCTCTTGGCGGACGTGCGCTCGGTAGGCGTCCAGGGCGACGGCCGCACCTATGGCCACCCGATCGTGCTTCGACCCGTCAGCTCGGAAGACGCGATGACGGCCGACTGGAGCCGCATTCCCTACGACGTGCTCGCGCACATCTCGAACCGCGTGACGAATGAGGTGGCCGAGGTCAACCGCGTCGTGCTCGATGTGACGAGCAAGCCGCCGGGCACCATCGAATGGGAGTGACGGGGACTAGTCCTCGTCACTGTCGATGGACGCCGGTGCTCCCACGGGAGCAGGCGTCGAGTACACGTCCGGTGAAGCCCCGCGCCGCGTGGGGGTGAGAGCCGCTGTGAGAAGCAGCCAGCCACCCATTGCCGCGAGACCAATGATGAAGACGAGCTCCACATCGAGATTGGCGCCCGATAGCGCGGCGATCGCAATGCCAGCGAAGGCGGCGATCGTTGCCCCCACCGCTGCCGAGGTGAGACGTTGAACCAGCCGTCGGCGAGTCATTGTGAGACCTCCGTGAGAACGATCGTGTTGGCGTACTCGTCGTCGTAGACGACGAGCTCGAGAGTGTGGGTGGGGCCGGCGATGCGCAGGTGCTCGCCGCCCGCGTTGTAGAAGTCGCACGTGATATTGCGCTCGGGCCACACGACGTGTGCCTGGGCGTCTCCCTCGCCGCGAACGGTGATCGAGGTGCCGGCGGGCACGCTGACGTGGGTGACTTCAGCCGTCACGTCAACCGACATGTCCTCGGTCATATCGAGCGCTGAGATCCGTGCCGTGCTCATCGGGAAGGTCGGCACAAGCGTCTCTTCGTAGCACCCGCCGTTGATGACGACGAGAGGAAACTCCTCAGCGAACACGGCGGTGGCGTCGAACTCCTCGACGACCGACTCTTCGGGCTCGAGCCCGAAGTCGATCGTGATGATCGACTCATCGCGGGCATAGGATTCACGGATGTCCTCCGCCGAGGCGATGATCCCGATCATCGGCAACACGCTCATGATGCCGACGAAGCCGAGGAAGCCAAGCTTGCGACCCGAAAGGCTGATGAGGATGAGGAGCACGCCGAGCCCGGCGACAAAGGTGACGAACCACGCGACGCTGCCGTGCACCGCAAGGTCGTCATTTCGAGCGGCGAGGGCCACACCGGCTGCCGAGAGGAAGATCCATGCGAGGGTCGCGAGGTAGAAGCCTCGTCCTGGGCCGGGCACGCGCGGCTTGAGCGGCGGCACTGGCGGCACGGGTGCGTACGTTTGTGCGGAGGGCATGGCCGATGCCGCTGCGGCGGTCGGCGCCTCACCGGACGCCTCGGCTTCCGTGTCGGTTCCGCTCGCGGCGGCCCCGGCGCTGGCGGCGGTGGCGGCTGCTCCAGCGTCTCCTGCTTCGGCGTCTCCTGCTCCGGCGTCTCTTGCTCCAGCGTCGACGGCTTGTTCGGGTGCTGCCGGTGAGGCAGCCGCAGCGCCGCCTGGCTGCTGGTGGGGCGCCTGGCCCGGCATTGCCGCGTAGACGGGCGGGCCGCTCGCCGTGTTCGGTGCTTGGCCGCCGCGCCGTGACAGGACGACGATGAGACCGATGACGCCCGCGAGGATCGCCAACGGCACGAGCACAGCGAAGATGATCGCGACGACGCGGAACGGGCCCCCGTCAAACGGGAAGTTGCCGATCTGGTACGTGATGCCGTTGTCGATGCCGCCCAGCCCCAGAATGCCCAACAGTCCGATGCCGATGAGCGCGCCCACATTGGGCACGCCGCGGGCGAAGTTCTGAACGATGATGTTGCCGCGGCGATCAGGCAGCAGGGCCCAGCCGGCCGCGTAGGCGAGCAGGACGATGCCGTTGAGGAACAGTGCGGCCACCACGACGATGATGCGGGCGGGTCCAGTCGCCATTCCAACGCGTTGTGCGAGGCCGTCGACAACGCCGCCAAGGAAGCCGTTGTCTCCACGCGTGATGCCCCATCGGCGGATGGTGGTGAAGAATCCGGCCTCGCTCTGTTGCGAGTCGGGTGAGCTGGTCATGGGGTCCTCCTGTAGGAATCTGCATTCATCGTCGCTCGCGTGCCGGGGCCGCCGCTATTGGGGGAACCCCTGATTTCTGTCCCTGATACGGGGTCGGATCGCGGGGGCTTTCCTCCCCCTTGCGCACGAGGCGGCGCCGCAGGGTCCTGTGTGAAGATGAGGCCGTGAGTGAGTCCGTACGGGTTGCACGCCCGCTTCGCCGCGAGGCGCAGCCGTCACAATGGTGGCGCGCCTTGCTTGGACTCCTCATGCTCTGCGTGGCGGCCGTCTTGCTTGCCCGGCGCTATGGCGCGAATGAGTTCACTCCGTGGCTGCTGCCCCTCATCGTCTTCATCGGCGCCCTTGTCTTGGTGTGGAGCCCGCTCGAGTCAGCGGTTCAGTCCGATGCGCGCCGCCCCGACGTCGTCAGTCTCTTCTCACGCGATGCGTGGGCGCGTGTCGTGGTCGGCGTCGCGCTTGTCATCGGCTCGGTCGCATGGTTCGCGCAATGGGACTTCAACGAGCGCCCGCTGCTGCGCGCCATCATGATTCCGGTCGCGGCCGTCACCGCCGGGGCACTTGTGCTCGCGCCGTGGTGGATGAGGCTGCTGCGCCAGGTGGCGGTCGAGCGCGAGCAGCGCGTGCGCGAGTTCGAACGTGCCGAGATCGCCGCCCACCTTCACGACTCGGTGCTCCAGACCCTCACGCTCATCCGGGCAAAGGCGCACGACCCCGACGCCGTGGCCCGCCTTGCGAGGGCCCAAGAGCGGGACCTGCGGGCGTATCTCTACCAGGAGCGTCTTTCCACTGAGGACTCCGTGGCGACGGCCCTTGCCGCTGCGATGTCTGAGGTGGAAGATGCCCATGGCGTCGAGATCGAGGTGGTGAGCGTGGGCGACACAGCGACGACCCCCAACCTGCGCGCAGCGGTCAGGGCGGCTCGAGAGGCGGCCACGAACGCGGCGCGCCACGGCCGCGAGCCGATCTCCGTGTACGCCGAGATCACGGAGGGCGCCTACGACGTGTTCGTCCGCGACTCCGGCCCGGGCTTCGATCCAGGGGCTGTCGATCCGGACCGCGCGGGCATCCGTCATTCAATCGTGGGCAGAGTGAGCCGTCATGGCGGCACTGCCTCCATCACCTCTGCGCCGGGAACGCGCACCGAGGTGGCGATCACGATGCCTCGAAAGGAACAGCGATGAGCGTGCGAGTGGTGATAGTCGATGACCATGATGTGATCCGCGTGGGGGTGAAGGAATCCCTTGACGAGGACATCGTCGTGGTGGGCCAGGGCCGCGATGTCGAGAGCGCGATCGAAGCGATCGAGGCGACCAAGCCAGAGGTGGTGATCCTCGATGTTCACCTGCCTGGAGGAACGGGCGGGGGAGCGCTCGACGTGCTTGCCGAGATTCTCGGCGAGCCGGACTCGCCGCGAGTCCTCGCCTTGTCCGTGTCCGACGCCGCGGACGACGTGGTGGCCGTGGTGCGCGCCGGCGCTCGCGGCTACGTGACGAAGTCGATCTCCGGCCCGGAACTGTCCGACGCGGTGCGCCGGGTGGCAAGCGGCGATGCTGTCTTCTCGCCCCGCCTTGCAGGATTCGTCCTCGACGCCTTCAATGCCGCTGGTGGCGAAGTGGCCCAGGCAGACGAGGACCTCGACAAGCTCACTGAGCGCGAGCAAGAGGTGATGCGCCTCATCGCACGCGGGTACACCTACCGCGAGGTAGGCGAGAAGCTGTTCATCTCGATCAAGACCGTCGAGACGCACGTGGGCAAGGTCTTGCACAAGCTCCAGCTGAGCAATCGCCATGAGCTCGCCCGATGGGCCGCGCAGCGTCGGATTGTTTGACTGCCCCCCATTTGGGGGGAGAATGTGATGTATTGCACTGAGAGAGGGGCAGTGTGAAAACTCACATTGTGAGCACGGGCAGTGGCCGTTCGAGCGCTCGCACCGCGTCGGCGCAGCAGGCAACACGGAGAAATAGCTCGCTGACGCGTCCGGACGGGCGATCATCTTGCTAGTGCGTGGTGTGACCGCGCAGCAATGCCGCTGTCGGAAGGGGCGTGTGGCATGAAGGTGTGGAGGAGGCGCCGGTTCGCTGCGTATGCGGACCCTGGGCCGCTCACGCCTGCCCAAGTGAAGGCGCTGCGCGAGAAGGCCGAGCGCGTCCAGTCCATCGTCATCGCCTCGTCTTTGCTCGGCAGCGCCATCGTGTGCCTCGCGCTCGCGGTCCTGTTCTGGTGGGGCGTCAACCCGCACCACCCGGGCCTCGTCATCTGGTGCATCGCCGCGGCCGCCATCTTGTTCGTCAGCCTTGGCTATGCGCTCCACGGCCGCGAGCTTCCCGCCGTCATCACGATGTTCGTGGTGTCGTGGATCTCGATCATGGTGGTGGTCGCGGAGGTCTCGGCCGCGCTCAGCATCGAATCCCATCTCTTCGGCATCGCGGTCTTGTCGTTTGTGCTCATTCGGCGCGAGCTGCCCTTGCTGCGGATCGGCCTGGCAGGCGGCGCGATCGCCACCTACCTCGTGTGTGAACTGCGCTGGCCTGAAGGCCATGGCGCATCGGAGCTCAACTCGGAGATCGCCTCGCAGTTCGCAACCGCGAACCGGGTCCTCGCCGGAGTGCTCATCGGCGCCGCTCTCGTGCTGAGCGAAATGCGGCACCGCAACATGATGCGGATGCTGCGGGGTGCCGCTCGCTACGGAGAGCTGCGTGCGACAACCGATGAGCTCACCGGCGTGTACAACCGCCGTCCCGTCATCGCGCAACTTGCTGAATGGGCCCAGCGCGGTCGAGGCAACTATGCGATCGCCCTCATCGACCTCGACCACTTCAAGACGATCAACGACGAGTTCGGTCACGACTGTGGTGACACGACGATCCGTGCGGTCGCCACGACGCTTCGCCACCATTTCCGCGACTCGGACATGGTGAGCCGTTGGGGTGGAGATGAGTTCCTTGTCCTCATGCCGGGCGTGCGTCACGCCGACCTCGAGCCCATCCTCGACCGACTTCGCACGGCCGTGACAAGCCTTGAGACGCCCTGTGCTGGCCATCGGCACCAAGTCACCGTATCGATCGGCGCGGCGATGGGCGCGATCGGCCAGTCGCCGGATGAGTGCATCGCCGCAGCGGACCACGCCCTGTACCGGGCGAAGGAAGAGGGTCGCAACCGCGTGGTGACCGTGGGCACCGCACGGCCCACCGGCGCGCTCGGCAGGCCTGACCCGGACGAGCTCGAGGAGGGCGACTGGGCGACCTTGCCGCTCTTGAGAGACAACCTCTAGCGCAGGCCCGGCAGGTCGGTGACCGGTCCTAGACTGAACCGGTCATGGATGCCCTTTTCGACATCGCGCCCGATGCCCCTTCCCCCCTGATCGAGGGTCTCAACCCCGAGCAAGCTCAGGCCGTGCTGTACGACGGTCCCGCCTTGCTCATCATTGCGGGCGCAGGCTCCGGCAAGACGCGCGTGCTGACTCACCGCATCGCCCATCTGCTCGACTCGGGCCGCGCGCGCCCCCACGAGATTCTCGCGATCACCTTCACCAACAAGGCCGCAGGCGAGATGCGCGAGCGGGTGCAGATGCTCATCGGGCCCGAGGCTCGCCATATGTGGGTGTCGACCTTTCACAGTGCGTGCGTGAGGATGTTGCGACGTGATTATGAGCTCGCCGGGCTCAAGTCCACATTCTCGATCTACGACAGCGCAGACCAGGTGGCGGTGATGAAGCTCGTCATGAACGAGCTTGACCTCGACCCGAAGAAGTTCACGCCCAAGGCGCTGCTGTCGCGCATCGGCACCTACAAGGACGAGCTCATCGATCCCGACACGGCGGCCGCTGCGGCGGAGTCCGCCTCGCGCTTCTCGATCGACCACGCGGCGGGACGTGCCTATGGCGCCTATCAGCGTCGGCTGGAGGCGGCGAACGCTGTCGACTTCGACGACATCATCGTGAAGACGGTGCGCCTGTTGCAGGACAACCCGGAGGTCGCGCAGCGCTATCGCCAGCAGTTCCGGCATGTTCTCGTCGACGAGTACCAGGACACGAACCACGCTCAGTACGTGCTTGTCCGCGAACTCGTCGGCGAGTCCGGTTGCCTCACAGTGGTCGGTGATGCGGATCAGTCGATCTACGCGTTCCGCGGCGCCTCGATCCGCAACATCTTGGAGTTCGAGAAGGACTACCCAGAGGCGCATGTCATCCGGCTTGAGCGCAACTACCGCTCCACACAGAACATCCTCAGCGCCGCCAATGCGGTGATCTCCAACAACTCAGGACGCCCGGCCAAGAACCTGTGGACCGATGCCGGTGCGGGTGAGCGGATCATCGGATTTGCGGGCGGCAACGAGCACGAGGAAGCCCAGTTCATCGCCGATGAGATCAAGCGACTCATCGCAAGCGAAAGCGTCGCCCCGGCCGACGTCGCCGTCATGTACCGCGCGAACGCCCAGTCCCGTGCAATCGAGGATCGCTTCATGCGTGCGGACATTCCGTACAAGGTGGTGGGGGGCACGCGCTTCTATGAGCGCAAAGAAGTGAAGGACATGCTCGCTTACCTCGCGGCCGTGGTGAACGAGGACGATGACGTGGCGACCCGGCGCGTCATCAACACCCCCCGGCGCGGCATCGGCGACACGGCCGTTGAGGCTGTTGAACGCTTCCAACGCGAGCACAACAGTGGAGCAGCGCGCACTGGCGGGGCGCTGATGAGCTTTGGCCAGGCGCTGCGTCACGCGGGGGAGCTGGGCCTCCAGGCACGTTCGGCAAAGGCGGTTGCCGAATTCGTTGACCTCATGGACGACCTGCGCTCTCTTGCGCGTGACAACGGCCCCGCGGGCGTGCTCGATGCGATCGCTGACCGTTCGGGAATGGTGCGCCAGATGCGTGCGAGCGACGACCCTCAGGACGCAAGCCGCATCGAGAACGTCATGGAGCTGGTGGCGGTTGGCCGTGAGTTCAGTGAGGACAACCCGGAGGGAACTCTCGCCGACTTCCTCGAAAAGGTCGCGCTGGTGGCCGATGCCGATCAGATCCCAGATGCCGATGGCTCTGGTGGGGTCGTCACCTTGATGACTCTCCACACGGCGAAAGGCCTTGAGTTCCCCGTCGTCTTCGTCGTCGGACTCGAGGACGGCACGTTCCCCCATATGCGGTCGATTGAGTCCGGAGATGTGAAGGACCTCGAGGAGGAGCGCCGGCTTGCGTACGTGGGTCTCACGCGAGCGCGCGAGCGTCTCTACCTCACCCGCGCGGCGGAGCGTTCGTCATGGGGTGCACCGCAGTTCCTTCCCGCTTCGCGATTTGTCGAAGAGATCCCGGCAGACCTTGTCGAGTGGCGCCACTCGGAGACGACGATGTCCTCGCTGCGGGCGCGCACCGAACGCCGCGGCGCTGGTGGATGGTCGAGCACCTTTGGCGCAAATCAAGATCGCCACGACGGCAATGCGTATGCGCGTGCCGGTGCAGTCCGTACCCGCGTGGTGCCGCCGTCGCCGCCCGGCGCCGGTTCCGGCGATGTGGGCTTCGAGCCAGGGGACCGCGTCACTCATGACAAGTTCGGTCTTGGCACCGTTGTTGGCACCGAAGGCGCTGGTAAACACGCGGTTGTGAAGGTGGACTTTGGCTCCGATGGCGTGAAGCGTCTCGCTTTGCGTTTCAATCCGCTCAGCAAGCTGTAGCGGGCACCGCGTCAGAACAGCACGGCCTGGGACCTCGGCACTAGGCTGAGCGCGTTGGTCGCGATGAAAGGAACATTGTCGATGGACTCCAGGACCTCAAAGGTCTCCGTAGTGGGAGCAGGCGCCGTCGGTGCCACTCTCGCGTACGCAGGTTTGATGCGCGGCATGGCGCGAACGGTTGCCTTGTACGACATCAACACCGCCAAGGTGGAAGCCGAGGCCCTTGATCTGGCCCAAGGCATTCAGTTCATGCCGGAAGCAAAGGTGATCGGCTCCGACAACGTCGAGGTCTGCGCCGATTCCGACGTGATCGTCATCACCGCGGGCGCCAAGCAGCAGCCGGGGCAGAGCCGCCTCGAGCTCGCAGGCGCGACGATCAACCTGATGAAGGCGATCATCCCGCCGCTGATCGAGGTGTCGCCCAACGCGATCTACATCCTCGTGACGAACCCGGTGGACGTCGTCACCTACGCCGCACTCAACATCTCGGGCATGAGCCCCGCTCAGATGTTCGGCTCGGGAACCGTGCTCGACTCCTCGCGCCTGCGCCATCAGGTCGCACAAGAGTGCGATGTCGCCGTGTCGAATGTGCACGCATACGTTGCGGGTGAGCACGGTGACTCGGAAGTCCCGTTGTGGTCCTCCGCCACCATCGGCGGTGTGCCGCTCAGCGAATGGCACGACGCCGAAGGCCGCATCGTGATGACGCCCGAGGTGCGCGACCGCATCCGTCACGACGTCACGCGTTCCGCCTACCAGATCATCGAAGGCAAGGGTGCGACGAACTACGCGATCGGTGTCGCGGGTGCCCGCATCGTCGAGGCTGTTCTTCAGGACCAGAACCGCGTGCTGCCCGTGTCAACGCTCATCGACTACCCCGGCGTCGGCGAGGTGTGCATGTCGTTGCCCGCTGTGGTGGGCCGCACCGGTGTGAAGCACCGCGTCGATGTCCCGCTCGACGCTGACGAGGCCGTTGCCCTCGAAAACTCCGCGCGATCGATTCGTGAGGTCGCCGAGAGGTTCGGCGCCGCGTAGGCACACGCTTCGCGTCTCACACATCCCGCGGGACGCGACGGGCGCCGCGCGAGAGTTCACTCGCACGGCGCCCGAGCGCGCGGCTAGGCGAGGGCTGGCTCACCCGCCCGCCGCGCATCTTCTTCTTCAATATGCTGCGGCGCGGCTCCTTCCACCTGGAGGTGAGGCAGCCACTGCAGCCACCGCGGCAAGTACCAGTTCGCCTTGCCGAGCAGCCCCATTGCGGACGGCACCAAGAGCGAGCGCACCACCGTCGCGTCGAGGATGACGGCGACGGCGAGGCCGAGGCCCATCTGGTTGAACTCTGCGAGGTCACCGAGGGCGAAGCCTGAGAACACGGCAACCATGATGAGTGCAGCGCCCGTGATGAGGGAGCCGGTGCGCGAAAGCCCGTAAGCGATCGCGTCTTTGGTGTCTCCCGTGATGCCAAACCGCTCGACCACCCGGCTCAACAAGAACACGTGATAGTCCATCGACAGGCCGAAGAGCACGGCGAAGAGGAACACCGGAATCCACGGTGCGATCGAACCCACGTGCGGCATGCCGAGCAGCTCGGCACCCCAGCCGTACTGGAAGACCGCAACGAGCACGCCGTAGGCCGCTGCCGTCGACAGGACGTTGAGGACGATCGCCGTGCCTGCGATCACCACCGAGCGGAAGGTGATGAGGAGCAGGAGGAGCGACGCCCCGAGCACGATGATCGCGACCCACGGTGCGGCGTCCACCACCACGTCAGTGAAGTCCGTGGCCATCGCAAGGTCGCCGCCCACGTACGCGGAGGCGTCTGTTTCTGCGAGGTGATCGGGCACGAGGCTCTCGCGAAGGTTCACGAGCGCCTCCTCCGCCTCGGGCGAGGCGGCGTCGTACACGTCCTTGGTGGTGATGATCGCGCCGTCGGCGAAGAACTCGACCTCCGTCTCTGCGAAGGCAGGAGAGCTTTCGATCGCGTCAGCGAGGCTGCGCACCGATCCATGCGCGTCGCCGATGTTCTCCACCGCGACGACGGTGGTCGCCTGGCCGTGACCGAAGTCCTCGACAAGCGTCTCGACAGCGTTGCGGAAGCCGAGGTTCTCGGGCAGGGCGTCATAGCCGGGGAAGGCGAGACGCATCGACAACGCCGGTGCTGCGAGAGTGAGCAGAATGCCGAGGCCGAGCAAGGCTCCAGCGAGCGGACGCTTCAGCACGGTACGCGCGATCGCTGACCAGACGCGAGGCGCGGCGCCAGGGTGAGAGGTGGGGATGCGCCCCTTGTTGACGCGGTGTCCGAGCAACGCCAACACGGCCGGCAGCAGCGTCAAAGCCGTCACGATCGCCATGACCGCAACGATCATCGCGCCCGTGCCGAGGCTCACCATGATGGTGGACGGCACGATGAGCAGACCGGCCAGCGACACGAGCACCGTGGCTCCAGAGATGAGGACTGCCCGGCTCGCGGTGTTGCCCGCAATGGTGATGGCGTCCCTGACAGTGCGGCCGTGAGCGAGCTCTTCGCGATAGCGCTGAACGATGACGAGCGAGTAGTCGATGCCGAGTGCCAGGCCCATCATCGAGATCATGTTGACAATGAAGAAGGACAGGTCGAATGCGCCGCCCACGATCGCGGTGGCGCCGACGGCGGTGACGATCGAGATGCCGCCGACGAGCAAGGGGATTCCCGCCGCCATCAGCGCTCCGAACACGATGACGAGGACGAGGAGCGCAATGCCGATGCCGATCATCTCGCCACGGACGAGGGTGTCCTCGGCAAGGCCATCGAACACCGCTTCGCCACTCGCCTGGCCGTAGGCGTACACACTGAAGCCAGCCCGATCGATGCCAGCGACAGCGTCGTTGATCTGAGCCCCCAGCTCCTCGGGATGGTTGTGTGCGACGGTGGCTGAGACGAGCGCCGACCTGCCGTCGGGCCCCACGGGCACCGGCCCACCGAGGCTGGGTTCCGTCACGCTCGCGATGCCCTCGAGCGAGCTGATCGCGGCGACGGTGTCAGCGATGACAGCGTCGAACTGGGGATCGCCGAAGCGCGCCGCATCCGACACGATGACGAGAGTCTCGATCGCGGGCGCATCGGAGGTGTCGGCTCGATACGACGCGATGAGGTCGTCGGCTTGTTCGGATTCGGTGGTGATGAGGACTCGTTCTTCTTGAGTGAGCGCATCACCCAGGCGACCGGATGCGGCTACCGCCGCGGCGAGAATAAGGACCCAGCCAAGAATGGTGAGCCAGGGACGAGCAGCCGCTGCTGACGCAATGCGGCCTGTGAATCCGACAGTCATCGTGTTCTCCTTGACGTACCGGGACGCCAGCCGCCCACGGACATCTCGAACGTAGAAGTGCGGCGCGCGCCCGGTCTGCCCGCTTGAGAGGGTTTCCGTCGCGCCCATCGGGGGATTTGCACATGCCTCACAGGAGGGAGCGGCGCCGTGTGATCCCCCACATGGGGGAAGGGTAAATCGGCCTCGAGAGTGTGGGAGCGGCGGCTGTCACTTGGCACCATTGACCCCATGCACCCGCTCTTGCGCTATTACTCGATGCTGTGGGACCCGTCCACGTGGCGCGGCGTCGCGTATCTGTTGGCGGGTCTGCCGCTCGGCATCACGTGGTTCGTCTACACGGTGACGATGCTCGCCACCGGCGCCGCGCTCGTAGTCATCTGGGTGGGGATCCCGCTCATCCTTGCGACGCTCGCCAGCATGCGTGCCATCGGTGCGGGTGAGAGGGCGATGGCGAACCGCATGATCGACGCGGCCATCATTGCGCCGCTGCCGCGCCGCCGGGTGAACCCAGGAGGAGAGTCTGCATCCGCGCCGGTGCGCTGGAGCCTGTCGGTATTGGCCGACGGCCATGCGTGGCGCGTCGCGTTGTGGACGGTCATGCGCATCGCTCTGGGACCTCTCGGCTTCACGATCGCCTTGCTCGCAGTCGTGATGCCCCTTGCCTTTGTCCTCGCTGTCGCACAGGCGATTGCGGGACTCTTCGGCGGAGCAGAGTGGATGTTCGGGACGGGCAACGCTGACGTGGCGCGCACCGTCAGCTTCTGGGTGCTCGTCGGTGCGCCCATCCTCATCGTCCTCGCACCGCTCTTTGCCTGGGCGGTGCGCGGCGTTGTCGCCTTCCACCGTCCCATCGCGCGGTGGGCGCTCGGTCACTGCCTCACCGATGAGGCGGCCGAGGCGACTGCTCGCGCTGAAGTGGCGGAGGAGCAGGTCCGTATCGACCAAGAGCTGCACGACAGCATCGGCCACATGATCACAATGAATGTGATCCAGGCAGGTGCCGGCGCTCACGTCTTCGACACGGACCCGGAGTTCGCGCGTCAGGCCCTGAAGAACATCGAAGAGCGGGGCCGGGCCGCGATGGGCGAGCTTGATCGGATCATCGCGGAGATCCGTGGTGATCAGCCCGAGACCCGTGCTCCGCTGCCAGGGATCGAGAACATCGCCGATCTCATCGAGACGTCCCGCGCTGCGGGCATGGAGATCGAGGCGGACCTCACCCCGCCGCCAGTGCCAGCGGCTTTAGGGCGTGCTGCCTTCGCTGTGGTGCGTGAAGCATTGACGAACGTGGCGAAGCACTCGCCTGGAGCGGCGGTCAGGGTGCGCGTGGCGGAGGACTCGAATGCGCTTGCCATCGTGGTGCTCAATGGCCCACCCGCACGGGGAGCGCGGCCAGCGTCCTCGGGAACTGGCGGGCGGGGCATCGCCGGGATGCGCGACCGCATCGAGCTCCTTGGCGGCAGACAGCACATCGGCTCCACCCGAGGCGGCGGCTATGAGGTCGTCGCCGTGTTGCCGCTTGGACCGTCTCTCGACTTCGACGGCTCCTGGGACTCGTGGCGGAGGCGGCTTCGTGAGAAAGTTGCCGCGTGAGGATCCTCATCGCAGACGATGACCCGCTGGTGCGCATGGGTTTGCGCGCGATCATGGCGTCCCAAGACGGCTGGGATGTGGTCGCAGAAGCCGGCGACGGCGAGCAAGCCCTTGAACGTGTCGCTGAGCATTCGCCCGATGTCGTGTTGATGGACATTCGCATGCCGCGGATGGATGGTCTCGCGGCCACGCGCCAGATCACGACATCCCACACTGACACCCGCGTGCTCGTGCTCACCACCTTTGAGGTCGATGAGTACGTCTTTGAGGCCATGCGGGCGGGAGCGGCGGGCTTCGTGCTCAAACGCATGCCTCCGGCTGACCTCATCGAAGCGGTGCGGGTGGCCGCGGCAGGGGAGTCCTTGCTGTTTCCCGCCTCGACCCGGCGCGTCATCGAACGATTCGCGGTCGTGACCCCGACGTCGACCCTTCCGGACCTCACCGAACGGGAGACGGATGTGCTCCGCCTGCTCGCGCGGGGCCTGTCGAACAGTGAGATCGCTGCTCAGCTCTTCGTCTCCCTCGAGACGGTGAAGAGCCACGTCGCGTCAATTCTCATGAAGACGGGGGTGCGCGATCGCACTCAAGCAGTCATTGCCGCATACGAGGCAGGCTTCGTCCGTCCCGGCGAATCTGCAGACACAGGTCCGTAGAGCGCACAGCCGTTCGGGGGACAAGGGCGTCGCCATTAGGCTGGGCGCAACGTCCCAATAGCTGCGCTGACCGCGCCACAAAGCGTGAAGGATTTCGATGGACCTCTACGAATACCAAGCGCGCGACCTGTTCGAGAAGCACGGCGTACCCGTGCTCCCCGGGATCGTCGCCACCACTGCTGCCGAAGCGCGTGCTGCGGCTGAGAAGCTCGGCGGCGGCACCGTCGTCGTCAAGGCCCAAGTGAAGACGGGCGGGCGAGGCAAGGCCGGCGGCGTCAAGGTGGTGCACAACCCGGCCGACGCTGAAGCGGCTGCGCAGGCCATCTTGGGGATGGACATCAAGGGGCACACCGTCCACCGCGTCATGATCGCGGCGGGCGCCAAGATCGCGCAGGAGTTCTACTTCTCCGTGCTGCTGGATCGCGCCG
>CAZRHL010000011.1:0-27156 GCA_964600005.1 uncultured Demequinaceae bacterium | reverse complement strand
CCGCAGCGTCGACCACCTCTTGGAAGTCGCCGCTCTGCGCTCCGGTCTGCCGGTACAGGAAATAGCCGTACAACACGACGATGAGCACGAGCACCGGCCACGCCTGTGCCGTTGTATAGGCACCCCCGACGCCCACGACAGCAGGGAATGCGAAGGCGACGGCGAGGAGGACGACGAGGTAGGCGAGATACGTCGACACTCCCGCCTGGTTGACGACGAGTCCGCCATGGCTGGTTCCGCCGACGAGCACAGAGACACCGATGATCAGGGCGAGGACGATCAACGTGGCCGCCATCACCGAGTCGCGGGCGATCGTCGCATGGTCGCCGGGTCCGAGCATGACGGCAGCGATGAGGATCACCTCGATCACCATGATCGA
This sequence comes from uncultured Demequinaceae bacterium, assembly GCA_964600005.1. Classification (GTDB taxonomy): domain Bacteria; phylum Actinomycetota; class Actinomycetes; order Actinomycetales; family Demequinaceae; genus Demequina. The sequence goes on along the minus strand of CAZRHL010000011.1, from coordinate 26,777 downwards.
CAAGGTGAGGACGAGGGTGCCGTACGGGTCGCCAAGGCGACGGGCGAGCGCTTCCGCTTGCGTCACCACTCCAAAGGCACACGTGATGATGACGGCAACGATTGCCGCCAAGACAAGGGCGATGGCAAGTGCGTGAGGATGGTCGCTGACAAGGGAGCGGCCCAACACCATGAGGACGACGCCACCCCAGCCGACGCTGAGCTTCACGATTGCTGGGCGTGGGAGAATTGACCGCAACGTTGACGTAGCAGGCACGGAGAACACCTGTTCTGCTGGGCCGTCCCAACTCGACACGTGTCTGCACGGGTCGTCCCGGCAGTCTCTGACGAGTTCCATTTTAGCGACAGGTGACTGAGTCGCCCGGCTTGTGCACGTCAGCCACCCGGACGCGGGGACCAGTGGCCCCCAGCGTCGGCCCTTCCTACCGAGAGGATGCGTCTATGTCGACTGCGCTCTTCGCTCCCCTGACCGTTCGCTCCATCACCATGCGCAACCGAGTGTGGGTGAGCCCCATGTGCCAATACTCATGCGAGGACCGCGATGGCGTGCCCACGGACTGGCACCTCGTGCATCTTGGCTCATTTGCACGCGGCGGCGCGGGGCTGGTGATGGCGGAGGCGACGGGCGTTCTTCCCGAAGCCCGCATCTCGCCGTGGTGCACCGGGCTGTGGAACGACGCACAGCGCGATGCATGGGCCCGCATCGTCACCTTCATCAAGAGTCAAGGCGCAGTGCCCGCCATTCAGCTTCAGCACGCGGGGCGAAAGGCGTCCACCTACCGCGAATGGTCCGGAAAGGGAACCGTCCCGGTGAGCGACGGCGGCTGGCAAACCGTGGCGCCGTCTGCGATCGCTTTCACGGGGTACGACGCTCCCGTCGCATTGGACGACGAGGGCATCGCCCGGGTTGTCGACGGCTTCGCTTCCGCGGCGCGGCGCGCGATCGAGGCAGGCTTCGAGGTCATTGAGATTCACGGAGCGCACGGCTACCTGCTTCACCAGTTCCTCTCCCCGCTCAGCAACGAGCGCAAGGACCAGTGGGGCGGCTCTCTCGAGAACCGTGCCCGCCTGCTGCTCGACGTGGTGCGCGCGGTCCGTGCTGAGGTGGGAGATGAGGTCCCCGTCTTTGTTCGCATCTCGGCGACCGACTGGGTGGAGCCCGAGGGATGGACTCTCGAGCAGTCGGTCCAGCTTGCATCGTGGATTGCCGACGCCGGTGGCGACGTGATCGACACGTCGAGCGGTGGTCTCATCACCGGCGTCACGATTCCGTCCGCTCCTGGCTACCAAGTTCCGCACGCGCACGCGATCAAGAGTGGGAGCCACACGTTGACGACGGCCGTAGGCCAGATTGTCGAATCCCGCCAGGCAGAAGAGATCGTGGCAACAGGCAAAGCCGACGCTGTATTCGTTGGGCGTCAGTTCATGCGCGATCCTCACCTGCCGATGCGATGGGCTCACGATCTCGGCGCGACGATTGAATACCCCCTCCAGTACGAGCGTGGTCGCTGGCCCCCGCAATAGGACCAGCGACCACGCTGTGCTTACTCGAATCGGGTGGACGTCATCTCGGTAGAGCGTCGCACCATTCCGAAGGATCCGCTCACGGCGAGCGCGGCGATTGCGACTGAGCCAATGAGCGCCCACCAATATCGCGCGTCGGGCCACGTGAGGTAGAGATCATGGCCGAGTGTGAGCACCATGACGTAGGCGACAAGGAATCCGAGTCCGGCTGATGCGACGAGCGTGACTCCAAGCGGCATGGCCGCTTCCACCGCAATGGTGCGGCGCAAGTCGCGCACCGGCATTCCGCTGAGGCGCAACAACCCAAACGTGCGCTTGCGATCGAGTGCCGCTGAGACGGTGGCGACCGTGAGCGAGATGGCCGACACCCCCACCGCAATCGCCATTCCGATGTAGGACAGAACCGCCAACTGGTGAGTGATGTCCAACGTGGCGGCACTGCCGAACTCCGCCCGCGTCACGGGCGCGAATGTCATGTCGCCTGTGACGCTCAAGGCCGTGCGGACGCGATCGATGGTGCTCGCCTTGCCGTCCGTCACCGCGACGACGTACCGGACGTCGTCACCCACCGGCGGCGCTGAGGCCCGGGGCGAATCCGGCTTCTGACTCCACATGTCAGCGGACAGCATCATGTAGAAGTCGACGGCCACCCATTCGGAGTCGGGCAGGTCTGGGATCCCCAGGATCCGCGCCTCGTCCGCCGTGATGACGGAGTCCGCCGCATCGGGACCGATGCGCACCGCGATGACGTCGCTCACGCCCTCGATCGCCTCTGCAGCAGCAACCATGGCCACCGGGTCCGACCATTCCTCGACATCCGCCGAGACGGCGTTGAGCGGCAACAGGCCGGGCTCGTCTCGGGAGGAGACGAAGCTGTTGATCGAACTGGCGACGCCGGCAAGCACGGACACGATGAACACCGCGACCACCACACCCGCGACCGAACGGAAGGTTGCACGCGGGTGCCGGGAGAGCCTTCCTGCGGCAACAAGCGAGTAGCCGCTGCGCGCTCTGCGCGCAAAGGCCGAGCTCACCACCTTGGTGATCCATGAGCCAGCGATGACGATGCCGAAGGTGATCGCCGCGAAGCCAAAGACGAGTCCCAGCACGAGCGTGCCTTCGTCGCCCCACCCTCGCGATGCGATGAACGCCGAGCTCGAGAAGAGTGCAAGGCCGAGCGCAAGCAACGTCACTCGCCGCCACGACACCTTCTTCTCAGCGCGCTCGCGAACGGCACCCAGTGCGCCCACATCATCACGGAACGAACGCCACCACGCGATGCCCGCGGAGAGCACCACGAGCATGGCGATCGCGAGCACGGCAGCTGTCATCGGAGCGGTGAGGTCCGCTTGAAAGGACCGCGTGCCGGCGATGGGGAGGCGAGCCGCGAGCGGTCGCAGCAAGGCCGTCATGCCGATCCCGCCGATGCCGCCGACAAGTGCCGCAACACCCATCTCGAGAGCCGCAAGGTGGGCCATCGTGCGCCGCCCGGCGCCAATGAGACGAACGGTGGCGTACCGTTCACGGCGCGCTGCCGCGCCGAGCTGGGACACAGTGCCCACGAGGAGGACGACCGGGACCAACAGCGCGACGGCACCAACGCCCAAGATGACGCGGTAGACCATCGACGTCGCACGCGGACCGTTGTCTGGGAAACCTGTTTGCACCCGCGCGTTCGGGTCCGCTGCCATACGATCCCAGTCCTTCGCGACCATGACGACCAGCTGGTCCGGGCCTTTGATGACGGTGTCCGGGAGCACGCCCTTGAAGGTGCCGTAGCGCTGTGCGAGCTCGTCATCCGGGTAGCGCTCGATGAGGTCCATCAGCGCCGGCGACGCGTAATACTCGCCAGCCTTGAGAGGCTCGAGACCACCCGGGAACTCGACCGTGGTGTCCGGCGTCGTCGCGATGCTGATCCGCTCAAAAGCCTTGCCGCGCAGGTAGTCCGCTGAAACCCGCACCAAGACGTCCTCACGTGCCGGCGTCGGCAACACGAGCTCGTCGTTGTCGTTGAACTCGCGGAACTCTCCTCGCGCCGTCATCCAGCCTGCACGCGCATCGCGATCAGGCATGTGCATGAAGGCGCCAAGCAAGAGCAGCAGCATGCCGGTGCCGAGTGCGATACCAGCAGCGATGCCGATGAGGCGGCGTGTCGCTCCTGCGGCGCCAAAGACGATCATTCGTGCGGCTGCGAGCCTCATGCGGCACCGCCCCGCGAGGCGCCGCTGAGGCGTCCGTCGCGCACGATGACCTCGCGGTCCGCGTATGCAGCGGTGCGGGGATCGTGCGTGATGAGGACGACGGTGGTGCCGGCCGCGCGGACAGCGTCGAGCATTGCTCTGAGCACCTTTTCTCCCGCCACAGAGTCGAGGGAGCCGGTGGGCTCGTCCGCGAAGACCACGCTCGGATGGGTGACAAGAGCGCGAGCAATTGCGACGCGTTGCGCCTGGCCCCCCGACATGTTGCCGGGGACCTTCGACGCCTGGTCAGCGAGGTCGAGGCGCTCAAGCCACTCTTGCGCTTGCTTTGCGGCGGTGCGCCGGTTCATCCCGCCCATAAGCAAGGGCAGCGCGACATTGTCGAGCGCAGAAAGGTCAGGCAGCAGTTGCCCAAACTGGAAGACAAAACCCACCTTGGACAGACGGAAGCGCGCCCGGGCGTCAGCAGAGAGCCCTGTGACATCCGTGCCGTCGATGACAACACGGCCGGAGTCCGGAGGCAGCACGCCCGCGATGCAGTGGAGAAGCGTTGACTTGCCAGAGCCCGACGGGCCCATGACGGCGAGGACTTCACCACGGTTGACGGCGAGGTCGATTCCACGCAAGGCCTCGGTGGGACCGAAGGATTTGTAAAGACCCGTTGCCTCGATGAGGGCGGTCGCCGTTGCGACTGTGGGAGGGGTGAGGGCGGTGTCAGTCATTGCGAAGAATCTCCTGTCGCATGTCGGCGAGGCGTGCGCTCGCGAGGTCAATCCAGCGAAGGTCGGCTTCGATCTGGAAGAGGGCATGGTCAATTGCCAAGCGCTCGAGCATGGGCGCGTTGTGCTTGGCGGTGGTGAGGTCACGCATTCGCGCGAGGTGGGCGTGACGTTGCACGTCCAAGAGCCCGTCCGCATCGTCATCGAGCAAGAGCGCAAGAACGGTCTTGGCGAAAAGGTTGGACTGCAGAGTGGGCGATGGCTCGTCTGGGGTCGACAGCCACTGGCGCAAATGCTCACGACCCGTTGCCGTGACCCCATACCGCTTGCGGTCGGGGCCAGCGCCCGGTTCTTCACCCAAGGGCTCGATGTACCCATCACGAATCATTCGCGCAATGGTCGAGTAGATCTGCCCAAAAGCGATGGGCCGCTCGGCGCCGAAGTACGCGTCGTAGCGGTGTTTGAGGTCATAACCATGTGAAGCCCCATCTGCGATGAGGCCCAGCAATGCCGGCGCCTTGTCCATGCCGCCAACTATACACTGGGTGTATACCCTGAGTGTCTATCGGGGATTCCCCTGATCTGCACCCCGATTCCGGGCAGAGAAAAGGCGAGGCCCTCTCGTCAAGGAGAGAGCCTCGCCCTAATGAGACCGGCGCCTCAGCGCGGCGTCGCACGCCTCAAGATGAGGGCGGCGACGACTGCGGTGACACCCGACCACGGCAGTGTCCACGCGATCACCGCGAGCGGTGATCGCTCTGTGAAGAACGCCCCCACGCCCTGCCATCCGTCAAACAGCGACGCGATGAGAATGAGGCCCGCGACGCCGAACGCGAGCGCCCCAAAGAAAACGTAGAGGCCGAGCGCGCGCCACCTGACGAAGATCGCGCCGGTGAACAGGCCCGTTGCGAAAAAGAACACGGCGATCATCAGGTGAGCAGCGAACTGCTCGACGAGCGGGAGGTCTCCCATGAACAAAGGCGCGAAGATGTACCCCTCAAGCCCCCAGCCGTTCGTCGCCGATTCGATTGCAGCGAGCACCGTCATCCCCGTCGCGTAGAAGACTGCAAGGCCCGCGAGATACAGCGCAGTTCCCAAGAAGTAGTCCCGTCGCGTGATGCCGAGCCCGAGAGCAAAGGCGAAGGTGAGGTTCATCGCTTGCGTCGCGGCGACCAAGAGGAACACATAGATCCAACTGATCGCACCATTGTTTGCAAACGCATCGGGCTCAAGCTGGTCACGCCCACCAGCTGCGCTCACCACCGCGATCCAGATTGCGAGGTTGAGCGCGAACACCGCGGCGAAGATGAGCCACGGCAAGATGAGCGTGGGCACCGGGTTTGCCGCATGGAGCCTCACCACGTTTGCGATCCGACGCGCGCGGCTCGGAATCACCATCACATTCTCCCCACTGTCAACTGCGACGCTCATGACGCCACCTCTCCTTGCTGTGCGCCACGAGTGCGGCCGATGATCAACTGCTGGAGTGACACAGGTGCGAGCTCCAATCCGGCCTCGACTGCCGCGACTTTGTCGGCAGAGCTCAGGCCCGCGACCGTTGCGCTCGTGAGACCCCCAAGCACGTCTGTCGTGAGGACGTGTCGACTCGACACAAAGCGCTCCACGTCAGCCGACACGCCGGACACGGTGATGGCTGAACCACGGAGCTCGTCAGCCGGTGCATCGATGACGAGTCGGCCCTCGTCAATGAGGAGGACGTGGTCGAGAAGGTCTGCCACTTCATCAATGAGGTGCGTCGACATGAGGACCGTGCGCGGGTGCTCCGCATAGTCACGCAAGAGGAAGTCGTAGAACGTGTGGCGCGCGACGGCGTCAAGCCCTGCATACGGCTCATCGAAGATCGTCAGCTGCGCCCGCGAAGCGAGACCCAACGTCACACCGAGAGCGGATCGCTGTCCACGAGACATCTTCTTCACTCGCCGGTTGACCGGCACCTTGAGCGCATCCACCAGCTCCTCGGCGAGCGCGTGATCCCACTCGGGATACACCCACGCGCCAGCGCGCAGCACGTGCTTGCCGCAGAAGCCTTCAGGATAGACCTGCGACTCTTTGATGAAGCATGTACGCGACAAGATGGACGCGTTCTCGACCGGCGATGCGCCAAACAGCCGAATCGAGCCAGCGTCGGCGAACTCCTGACCGGTGAGCAGGTTCATCAAGGTCGTCTTGCCAGCGCCATTGCGGCCAAGCAGGCCGCAGATGCTGTACTGAGCGACGTCAAACGTCACGTCCTGGACGGCGTCAACCGACCCGAAGCTCTTGGACACGCCGTGTGCGTGGATGATCGCGGTCATGGGCGCGCCTCCTTTCTGATGAGGTCGACGAGGTCGTCGGTGGACAGGCCGAGTCGAGCGGCCTCGGCAAGGAGTGGGCGGACGTAATCCACCTGGAAGTTGAGCCGACGCTGGGCGATGAGCACGTCACGTGCCCCCGCGGCGACGAACATGCCGATGCCCCGCTTCTTGTAGAGCACCCCCGCGTCAACGAGGCGGTTGATGCCCCGCAATGCGGTTGCGGGATTGATCCGATGGAAGGCGGCAAGCTCGTTGATGGACGGCACCTGAGACTCTTCCGGCATCGCGCCACCGATGATCTGCTCTTCAAGCTGCTCGGCAACTTGGAGGAAGATCGGGCGATCGTCGTCCATCATCACCTCGCTTCGTTATTGGGTTCATTAGTGATGTAACTAACCAACCAGCCATGAGTCGTGATGTCAAGTCCAGATGCCCACAACCTGCTCATCGCGACCTCGATGCGCGCACTCGGGCTCTAGAGTTGGACCATGCCTGATGCCCCGTTGGTCTGGATCGATTGCGAGATGACCGGCCTCGACCTCACGGCCGATGCGCTCATCGAGGTGGCGTGCATCGTCACCGACTCACAGCTCAACCCGCTTGGACCTGGGCTCAACGTCGTCATCAAACCCTCCCCCGAGTCACTCGAGGCGATGAGCGACTTCGTGCGCGAGATGCACGTGAAGTCCGGCCTGCTGCCCGAGCTCGACAACGGCATCACGATGGAAGAAGCTCAGCGTCTCCTCATCGATCACGTGACGAGCCAGACAAAGGGCGTGCGCGCACCCCTCGCCGGCAACACGGTGGGCATGGACAAGGCCTTCCTCGATCGCGACATGCCGGGCCTGATGGAGCTGCTCCACTACCGCGTCGTCGATGTCAGCTCGATCAAGGAGCTCGTGCGCCGCTGGTACCCCCGCGTGTTCTTCAATGCACCCGCAAAGACGGGCGGCCACCGCGCTCTCGGGGACATCGAGGACTCGATCCGGGAACTGCGCTATTACCGCGAGACGATATTCGCCGCGGCACCCGGCCCCGATACCGACGCTGCACGCGCAGCAGCCACGAGCGTTGTCGAGGCCGACGCCCCAGCGTCGTGATCCGCTGAGGTCACCACGGCCTCCAAGCTATTGATACACTTTTCGCTGGCCTCATGGCCGATGGTGGGCGTAGCTCAGCTGGTAGAGCATCGCGTTGTGGTCGCGAGGGTCGCGGGTTCGAGCCCCGTCGCTCACCCCATCAAGGTGAAGGCCCCTGACGTTCGCGTGAGGGGCCTTCGCCGTGTGTGCTGCTACGAGCCTCGCGCCGGTTGGCTAACCTGGGCGGTGGCGCGCCTGTGCGCCAAGAAGGAGAGAGCATGATCGCCGCCTTGACGGGAGCCGGGCTTTCCGCCGCCGCAGGCCTCAACGCCTTCATCCCGCTCGTGCTCGTCGGGATGTTCGCACGCTTCTCAACCTTCATCGAGTTGCCCGACAACCTCATGTGGCTCCAGGAGTGGCCCACGATCATCATCGGCCTCCTGCTCCTCGCCGCAGAGCTCGTCCTCGACAAGATTCCTGGTGTCGACCACGTCAACGACCTCATCCAGACTGCCGTGCGCCCGCTGGTCGGTGGCGTCATCTTCGCCGCCTCAGCGTCGGCCGCAGAACTCGACCACGAGCACTTCTGGAGCGACAACCCACTCATCGCCGGAGTGACAGGCGCAATCATCGCCTTCCTTGTCCATACCGGCAAAGCAACGTCCCGGCCAGCCGTCAACGCGGCCACCGGCGGAACGGGCGCACCGCTCGCCTCTTTCGCGGAGGATGCCCTCGCCGTGGGGCTCGCTCTCGTCGCGATCTTTGTGCCGATGCTCGTCACCGTGCTGCTGCTCGGGATCGCGGGCGCGGTGTACTACATCGTCACCACGGGACGGCGCAGGCGGCGTACGCGCGAAATGCGTCTCGCTCAAGAACGCGAGGAGCGCAAGGCCGCTCTTGACCGAGGCGAAAAGGTCGCGTGGTGGCGCGTCAGCTGGCGAGAACGACTTGAACGCAGCGACAGCAGGCTCATGCGTGCAGGGCGCTCCGCGGGCCGACGCTCGACAAAGGCCGACGGCGAGGACGACGCCTAGGCGCCTCGCACCTCAGGCCGCGAAGTCTGCGACGAAGTCCGCCACGAAGTCATTCGCGGGTGCCGCCGTCACGACGTCGGGAACGTCGATCTGCTCAATCGTGGCGCCCGGCGAGAACACGGCGATGCGATCGGCCAGCAGAGCCGCCTCGCGGATGTCATGCGTCACCATCATCACCGTTGTGCCCAACTCGTTGTGCAGCGCCGCGAACTCCTTCTGAAGCCGCCTCCGCCCCTGCGGATCGACAGCGCCAAAAGGCTCGTCCATGAGCAGCACAGGGGGCCGGACTGCGAGTGCACGTGCCACGCCCACCCGCTGACGCTCTCCCCCCGACAACTCGTGCGGGTAGCGGCGCGCATAGGTCGACGGGCTGAGCCCCACGAGGTCGAGCAGCTCGTCGACGCGAGCACGAGTGGTCGCCTTGTCCCATCCTTCAAGCCCCGGCACCGTCGCGACGTTCTGGGCGACGGTGCGGTGTGGAAACAATCCGACGTTCTGGATGACGTAGCCGATGCGGCGGCGCAGCTGCACGGGGTCGAGCTTCATCACGTCGGTGCCGTCGACGAAGATCGCACCCGAGGTGGGTTCGATGAGGCGATTCACCATGCGCAGCGTGGTCGACTTGCCGCATCCGGAAGGGCCCACAAGAGCGAGCAGCTCCCCTGCCCGCACCTCGAGACTCAGGTCGTTGACTGCGACTGTGCCGTCCCGGTACGTCTTGCGCACGTGCTCGAGGACGATTCCGGTGCCTCCCATGCGATCACCGTACAGGGAGCCTCTGTCAGGCCGTATGGCTAGGGTGAATGCATGGATGCCCAGCCGAATCCGTGGCTGTCCTGGCGCTATGTCGAGCGCAACTGGTCAGAGATCTCGGACGCTCTTGGCATCCACACCTCGCTCACTGTTCAGGCGGTAGCGATCGCCCTCGCAATCGCATTCCCTCTCGCAGTGCTCGCGCAGCAAGTGAAGTGGTTGAGCGGGCCCGTCCTCGGCGCTGCAGGCGTGCTCTACACGGTGCCGTCCTTCGCGCTGTTCGCCTTGCTCGCGCCGTTCACCGGAATCGGTCGCACAACGGTGCTCATCGGGCTCGTCATGTATGCGCTGCTTGTGCTCGTGCGCAACATCCTCATCGGGCTTCGCGGCGTGGACAGGGATGTCGTCGACGCCGCGCGCGGCCTCGGCTATGGGCGGTGGCGCTTGCTCATGGGAGTCGAACTGCCCAATGCGCTGCCCTCGATCGTCGCGGGACTGCGGATCGCGACGGTTTCCACTGTCGCGCTCGCGACCGTGGGCGTGGTGGTGGGTTATGGCGGACTTGGCCAGCTGATGTTCCGCGGCTTCCAGTCCAACTACCGTGCGCAGATCGCGACGAGCTCGATTCTGTGCGTCGCCCTTGCGCTTGTCCTTGACGTCGCAATCGTTCTTGCCGGGCGTGCGCTCATGCCATGGGCACGGCGCAGGAGGCCCGCATGAGCGTCTGGGCTGAGGCGTGGGAGTACGCGACGACGGCGGTCAACTGGACCGGCGCGAATGGCCTGACCCGGCCCACCTTCGATGGTGGCTGGCGTTGGGCACAGGACTCGATGATCGCGCTTGGCATCGAGCACCTCTACATGTCGGGTGCGGCCGTCCTCGCCGCGACCGCGATCGCACTCCCGCTCGGGCTCATCCTTGGCCACGCCCGCAAAGGCGCAGGCATCACGGTGCTCCTGTCAAATGTCTCCCGGGCGATGCCAACCCTCGCATTGCTCACCCTCTTTGCCGCGTCGTCCATCGGCTTCGGCAACCGGGCCGTCATCATTGCCGCGGCAATCTTTGCCTTCCCCCCGATCCTCACCAATACCTTCACCGCCATGGCGGGCGTCGACGGCGACGTCCGCGAGGCCGCGCTCGGGCAAGGCCTTTCTCGCCTGCAGGTGGCGCTGAAGGTCGAGCTGCCACTCGCACTCCCCCTCATCGCGGCGGGACTGCGCACCTCGGCCTCGCAGACCGTCGCGACAGTGCCGCTCGCAGCGCTGGTGGCTGGCGGCGGCCTAGGCGTCATCATCAACACCGGTCTCGCGACTCAGCGCTACGGGAAAGTGATCGTCGGTGCGATCCTCGTGGCCGCACTCACGTTGATCGTCGACTTCGCGCTCTCTCGCCTCGAACGTTGCCTCACCCCAGCGCCGCTGCGACAGCAGCATCGAGTCGCGTCATGAGCGTCGCCGCCTCTCGTCGCCTCACGCGCCCAGCGGGCGCAGTGGGGAACACACTGCGCCGCCAGTCAGTTGTCCCTCATGTCCACACCCCAAGCAAGAGGAGCAACATGCATCCCGCTCGTGGAAGCCTCGCCATTGTGGGCGCACTCGCGCTCGTGCTCGCAGGCTGCTCATCCGAATCCGGAAACTCCACCACGTCCGCGCCGTCCAGTGACGCGTCACTGCCCGCAACGTCGGCCACAGTCTGTCTGCCTGTGCCTGGCGACAGCCTGGTGGTGCTTGAAGACGATCAGCACCTCCAGAACTCCGACAACGTGATCCCCGCGGTCAATGCGTCAGTGGCCGATGACCCCGCCGTGCTCGACGCACTAAACGTCGTCTCCGAGGCACTCGATACGCCCACCCTCATCCAACTCAACAAGGCTGTCGACGTTGATCGCCAGACCTCGGCCGAGGTCGCGTCGGCCTTCGTCGCGGACGAGGGCCTCACTGCTCCGAGCACCGGTTCCGGATCGCTCACCATCGGAGCCGCGAACTTCTCTGAGAGCATCACGATCGCCGAGATCTACGCCGCGGTGCTTCGCGACGCTGGCTACTCCGCGTCAGTCCGCACCATCGGCAACCGCGAGACCTACCTCCCCGCGCTTGAGTCGGGCGAGATCGCGATCGTGCCGGAGTACGCGGCGACCGCGGCTGAGTTCCTCAACAAGCGCCTCAACGGCGCCGACGCTCCCAGTGTCGCTTCCGGCGACATCACCGTCACGACCGACGCCCTCAACAAGCTCGGCTCACAGGTCGGCATCGTCTTCGGCGAGCCTGCCGCGGCACAAGATCAGAACGCCTTCGCCGTCACCACTGCCTTCGCAGAGCAGTACGGCGTGACGACGCTGTCCGACCTTGCCGAGGCATGCGGCGGCGGCTTGTCCCTCGGCGGCCCTCCCGAGTGCCCTGAGCGAGCCTTCTGCCAACCTGGACTTGAAGAGGTCTACGGGGTGGAGATCACCGATTTCGCCTCCCTCGACGCAGGTGGTCCCTTGACGAAGACGGCGATTCGCCAAGGCGAGGTCTCGATCGGTCTTGTGTTGAGCTCCGACGGTGAACTCGCGGGATGACTCGCCTTGCCAACGACAAAGGCCCGGTCCAGCTGGACCGGGCCTTTGCGTGTTGTACGCCCCCCGGGACTCGAACCCGGAACCCACTGATTAAGAGTCAGTTGCTCTGCCAATTGAGCTAGAGGCGCTCTGCTGACGCGAGAGAACACATTACCAGGCTCCCGGACGTCGACGAAATCGGCGCCGCCCCGTCCGATGAGGGAATCCGCCCCGAACACGATAGGTTGATTGGACCATGAGCACTCGACTTGACAAGGGCGACGTCGCCCCCGAATTCACCGCCCCCACCGACACCGGCACCTTCACACTGAGCGACCTGCGAGGCAAGCATGTGGTCGTGTACTTCTACCCCGCGGCGATGACCCCGGGCTGCACCACGCAGGCATGCGACTTCCGGGACTCCCTGGCCGCGTTGAAGACCGCCGGCTACGAGGTGGTCGGCGTGTCGAAGGACACTCCTGAAAAGCTCGCGCAGTTCCGCGAGGCGGAGGGACTGACCTTCACACTCGTCTCGGATCCTGACTACTCGATCCAGAAGGCCTACGGCGCATTTGGCGAGAAGTCGCTGTACGGCAAGAAGGTGACCGGGTCACTGCGCTCGACTGTCGTGGTCGCGCCGGACGGCACCGTTGAGCTCGCCCAGTACAACGTCAAGGCGACCGGACACGTCGCAAAGCTGCGCCGCGACCTCGGTATCGATTCTTGAGCAGATGATTCGAGCGTCGGCCGTCATGGCCGGCGCCTGGGTCGTCGAAACGCTTCGTCAGGAGGCGAGCGCGGAGAGCTTGCCGAGGAGACGGCGCAAGGTGACGATGCCGAGCAAGGCGCCGTGGTCATCCGTCACCAGCACCGGCGGGCCGGGCTCGTGGCGCGCTGCCGAGATGCGCTGAGCGACTTCTGCGGGTCGTGCATTCACGTTCACCGTGAGGGTCGAGATCAGTTCGCCGGCGATCGCCGCGGCCGGGTTCACGAGACCGTGCGGGCGCTGTTGGCCGTCGACCACGACAACCCACTGGCTGTCGACGTGACTCCACGCGTGCTCGATCGACTCTTCCTGGCGGATGGTCGGCACCGACTCGACGAGCCGGTGCATCGTGTCGCCCGACTGGTCGGCGAAGGCCGCCAACTGGCGCGCAACGTCGGCGTCGATCTCCGCAAAGGAAGCGGCGGGTCGAGCAAAAAGGAAACCCTGGGCGAGGGGAACACGCATGTCGGCAAGACGCTTCGCGTCGGCGAGCGACTCGATGCCCTCAGCGACCACCCACGCGTCAACACGGGACGCGAACAGACCGATCATCTCGACAAGAGCGACCTTCGCCTCGTCCGTCGCAACGCCCTGGACGATCGCGCGGTCAAGCTTGAGGATCGACGGCCGCAGTTCAAGAATCTGCTGCAGGCCGGAGTACCCGGCGCCCGCATCGTCAACGGCGATGAGCGCGCCCTTGGAGCGCACGTAGTTGATCGACGGCTCAAGGTCGACCCACTCCCATGCGGAGTGCTCGGTGATCTCGACGACTAAGCCGGTGAGGTCTGCCTCGCGGTTGAAGACTTCGCGCACTCGGGGGTGGCGAAGCGAGTCGGGTTCGACGTTGACGGCGAGGAAGCAGTCCTTGGGCAGCTGCGTGCGGCGATCAAGGGCGAGAGACAGCACCACCGCCTCAAGCTCAGCCTGCACGCCACGCGCTCGAGCACGGGCGAACCAGACGTCGGGGCTCACGCCGAGCGCATCGGAGTGAGCGAATCGCGCAAGCGCTTCGTAGCCGACGACGACGCGGTGATCGAGATCGACGATGGGTTGAAAGTGACACTCGACGCCGTGACCTGCGATCGCGTCGTCGAGAAGTTGCGTCCAACGCGCGTCAGTGACGTGCGTGTGTGCATTGATCGTCATAGTGCCCGCCCTATGGCCTGTTGTGCCACAGAAGTGAGTGCGCTTCCGATCGCGCCTCCTGTGGTGGAACAAACGCCCATGACACGTTGCGTCACGCCCGGGTAGGACGCGTCACAACGCGCGGGAGTCTGCATGTGCATGCCCCTTCCATCGGCACTCGCCCCCCGAATGTTCAGGGTTTGCCACCACGGGCGGCCGTCAGCGAAAACGTTCTGGTCCCGACACTAGGACATCTACCGGGGCCTATACGAGGGGGTGTCGTGTGGACATTCCCACATCTGAGAGGGGGAACTGCCCCAAAGATATGGGACTCTCAAACCAGATATCGTTAAGGCGCGCGCGGATGGCGAAATTGGCAGACGCGCTGGATTTAGGTTCCAGTGTCTTCGGACGTGGGGGTTCAAGTCCCCCTCCGCGCACTCTGTCGGAGTCTCGGCTCACCGTGGCCAGACATCAATTCACATGACGGGTTGGGGCGCTCGCGGGCGGCGGCGCTACAGAGTCAATCCAGCATTCTCCGCGCATACGCAGCGAGGTCGCGCACCTCGATTGCCCAATCCGCGTACGGCTCTTCAGCGAAGGCATCCCCTCGATAGAGTTCCCGCGCGGCACGTCTGCTTGGCTCGTCACCACGTTGGGCAAGGAGCAAGAAGCGCTCGAGATCAATGTCGACTTGCGCGCTGTCGAGCCGGATTGACTCCCCCTCGGTCACCACGTGTTGCTGCGTGGGTCGCATGCGCTGCGGATCGAGAGCCCGCCGGATGACGTTGACGGCAACAGAGAAACGATTGCTGAGGGCCGCAGGGTCCTCGCCCGGCCACAACGCGTCCATCAGGACTTCCCTTGACATCGGCACGCTCCGTGCCGCCACGAGCATCTTGAGCAACTCACGCGCCTTGCGCGAGGTCCACTCGGCCTTGGTGCCACACAAAGAGATCACTTCGAAGCCACCGAGCACCCGTATCCGTGGCATGTGCATCGCCCGCTGTGCAAGAGCCGGAAAACCTCGCGCCACGGCGGTCGCGTGGGCCTGCGCAAGCAGGTCGTACGCGGGAACCTCAGAGATGTTGTGGCGAAGCGCAAAGGTGGCAAGCTCGATCTGAGCCTCAGCGTGCCACGCAAGCGCACCCACATGGGCGCTCGTTTCGATCGCCAGTTCCAGGTGCGCTCGCGCCTCATCAAGCTGTCCAAGCCGCTCTTCGAGCAAGCCGAGCGTGCGTGCAACGGTGCCCCAAAACGTCACCCCGATGCCCACCGGCACCAAGTGGCTCGCGAAAGGAACCAGCAAGTTGCGCAACTCGCGCGCTTCATCCTCGGAACCCGTGACGGTGGCGATCTCGGCGAGGACGGTCACGGTGGATAGCCAGTACCGGTCCCGAGGTATCTGGCTCGGAGGCGGCAAAGTCTTCAGCAGGGCCTCACTTGCGGCCGTGCGCCCTTGACGTAGCCACAGCCAGGCAAGCGAGGCGGGCCAGAGGAGTTGCTCGGGGTATTCGCGGCGCGCGGTGAGAAAGTCCTCCTCGATCCCGTCGAACCTGCCCTGCATCCAGCGGATCATGCCTATTTGCGTCGTGTACAGCGCGCGCGCCACGGTGCCATCACGCGGTGAGTGTTCGAGCAGTTGTTCTGCTTGGCGCTCAGCCTGTGCGACGTCGCCATCAAGAATGAGGCGCAAGCAACGAAACCACACCGCGGGATTCGCATACGGTTTGCTGCGCATGGCGGGATGGTCGGTGCGGTGCTCGAGGAGTTGAGTGTCAAGGGAACGAATCTCGCCGCGCTCGAGGAAAGCGGTGAGAAGCAGCGCATAGCCGATAGGGATCAAGCGGTCGTCGTGATACCGCACCGCAATGTCGAGAATGTCTTCTCCCGCAGCGGCGCGCTGAGCCGTGTGTTCCGGTCCTGGATGGGTCATGCCCCACGCCGCGAGCGCGTAGGCGCCCGCAAGCTCCGACTCACATTCACGCGCATGGAGAGCCAGGTCATCGGCAGCCGCGATTGCGGCGTCAAGTTCGGATTGAACGGATCGCAGTGCGGATGGGGCGATGAGCGCTGCCGCGCGCAACATGATGGACAGGAGCGACGTGTTGTCGTCGATTTCGTCGGCTAGTTCTCCGCAACGGCGCGAGTAGGCCGCCGCCGCAGCGGCCGTGAGCCCAAGAGGTATCCCCTCGGCGAGTAACCGCTCGGCCTCCGTATGAGGCGGTCCCCCCTGACGTGACTGTCTCCAATGCGCGTCCACCATAGTGCGGAACCATAGCCTTACGTACACTTTTCGCCACTCGCCAGCGCGATCGTTTTCATTTTGTTCACAGAGCCGGCCGTAGCGTCGGGGCCATGAAGCGCTTCTCCGTCCTCATGTGCACTGGCGTCGCCATCGCCACCATCTCTGGCTGCGCGAGCAACGAGCCCGCCGAGACCGCCGCTCTCACCGCGCGGGCTACCCTGTCACAAGCCGATGAGACGCCGTCGCCCACCGTTGCCGCAACGCCCGACGCCGCGGGCGACGACGCTCCAGCCGCCGCCGACCCCACCAGTTGCCTCCATGGCACGTGGCTCGCTGACAATGCGTTCTTTCTTGAGCGCATTCAAGAATTTGGCACTGAGGTGCGGGACGTGAGCGGCCAGGTTCTCATCACCTTCGAACCCTCGGGCGCCCTGGCCACCGCCTATGACAACTGGACGATCACGGGGGTGTCGGAAGGTGCCGAAATGCGCATCATCCGACACGGCGTTGACACGGGCACCTACGAGGTAACTGGCGCGACCGTCCGTCTCACGGAGACCAAAATCGGCTCAGCCCTCACACTTACGTCGAGCGGTATGGAGATGTCGGTGCCGCCTCGGCCTTCGTCCTATGATGGCGCCAATTACACGTGTGATGCTCAGTCTGCGGAGATCAACACGGCCGATGGTGGCCTACGGCTGACGAGGTAGACGCCCTCGCTACGACGCCGCCCAGTGATGCTCTTAGTCCCTCTCGGCGGCGGTAATGCTCACGCGCTGATAGCCGTCTGCGTGCACATCAAAGTTGAGAATCGCCAGATACAAGGTGCCGTTGATGACGCCTTCCGCGGCAAGTGACGCCTGGTTTGTCGCCTCGCCAGGCGCGTAGGTGTATGCGTCAAACCCTGCCGCCTTCAGTAACGAGAGATAGGTAGCCGCCGCTTCTTTTGCATCCCCCGGGTACTCGACGCTGCCGTCCATCGTCACGTCCTTGCCAAGAGTGCCTGCGACAAACTCGTCGAGCACCTGCCACCCCTCGGGGACGGGGAATGGAAACTCGTCGCTCGCGGCATAGGCGCCAGCGGGAATGGTGATCCCGTCCGCGCCCGCGTCGTCCCCCGCACCAGCGTCGGCGTCCGTACCAGCGTCGGCCCCCGAATCGACGCCTGAGCCGTCAGAGGTCGGTTGCGTCACCGTCGTCTCGTCGCTGGGCGTGTCGCCCGACGAGTCCGAGCCGCATCCCGCGAGGACAAGAACAAGAGCGGGAGCAACAGCAACAAGGAAGTTCTTTCGGTAAGCGCGCATGGCGACACGATACGAACGGTTCTGTGAACATTATGAAAGCCGCTGCCCGCGCCCGGTACCGGTCTTCGAGGCGCGAGTTTCATTTTGTTGACAGAGCGCTCTTTAGCATCCACACGCATGGATTGCTCTCCCCTGACAGCCCCCCAAATGCGTTCCCCGCGTGCCGCGATCGTCCCCGCACTCGCTCCCGCGCTTGCCCTGTTCATCTCGGCTTGCGGCGGTGGTTCCACTGCAGCCACCCCCGCCGCCACGGCCACGTCGCAGCCCCCGGTCCCAGCGGATTCGCACGCCACGCCCACCCCGCTTTCGCAACAAGACCAAGCGGCCGACGCTGTAGCAAGTGCCACCTTCCGCGTCGCCGGAGAGTCCTTCGACTTCTCACTCGCCATGTGCATGGTGAGCGAGGAGGACATCCTCGTGAAGGGACCCGGTCGCAACTCGGCCAGCGGAGAACTCGCTTACCTCGACGTTGATTTCACCGCTTACGAGGGCAGTTACGCGGGCGGCGTGAGTGTCGATCTCGGCACCGATCAGCCATTTACCTCGCCGGATGACACGTATCGACTCGACCCGCTCTTTGACTCAGCGGGCTTTGGGCTCACCATCGTGGGCGAGAGTGCGACGGTCGAGGGCGCTTTCCACGGGTACGGTTCCGCTTCGCTTGACGGGGGATCAAGTCACGGAGTTCTCGAGGTGCGGTGTGATGGTGCGTAAGTTGTCCGCCGCGCCACCGAGCGAGACGGTGAAGAGTCTCATGGGAGCCCTGGTCGCTGCTTGTGGCCTTGTCGCGCTGTTGAGTGGCTGTGCGGCGGCATCTGATGACGCGGCCGATGCAAGTACCGCAACTGCAACCGCTGCTGCACCTGACCGTGCCCTGCTCGATGAGACGCCGAGCACTCCAAGCGAGCCGACGGCGGCCACGAGCGCCGCGCCTGGCGAGGCCCACTCCGCAGGCGAGATCACGTTGAGCTGGACAGGCGGTGGCGAGCACCAGAACTTCTCCTACACGGCCGAGCAATGCTACGTGGGACCTGATTACGTACTTGTCGAAGGCGCCGGTGGCCCCGTCGATGAGCCAACAGGATCGGCCGTGAGGATCTTTACGTCGCCTGCCGAACTTCTCCATGAGACCACTGGCACATATCAGGCGGAGGGAATCGTCGCCTTTACGTGGGCTGGCAAAGAGATCGTTGCGGATGGCCGCACGATTCATGTGGGCGACTACCCGCAGCCGGCCAGTTTCACGTACAGGCACACGGACGACGGCATCAAGTACGTGCTGTCATGGTTCGACGGGTCAGGCGATGCCGGCGCCGGCGCGGTGGAGGTGCGCTGCTTTTATTGACATCGCGCCGTGGCATCGCAAGGTGACATCACGCGGTGACATCGATTGCCATCGCATCGTCTCGCGCAAGTGCAACGACGAAAGGCCCGGCCCCTGAGGGGCCGGGCCTTTGACGTCTGTCAGTGGCGGCCATTTCCGGCACCGCCGCGACGTGACAACTTAATGCTGAGCGGTGTCGTGCTCTGCGATCTTTGCCCGGACCTCATCCATATCGAGTCCCTCGACAGCCTCCACCAGTTGCTTCAGTGCAGGCGCGGGAAGTGCGCCGGCCTGGTTGAAGACCATGATGCCGTCGCGGAACGCCATGAGCGTGGGAATCGCCGTGATGCCGAACTTCGAGCTCAGCTCCTGGTTGGCTTCCGTGTCGACCTTCGCGTGGACAATCTCCGTCTTCTCCTCAGAGCTTGACTCGAAAATCGGTGCGAAGTTCTTGCACGGCCCACACCAGTCCGCCCAGAAGTCAACGAGGACGATGCCGTCCTTGCTGACGACCTCGTCGAACGTGTCAGCGGTGAGATTGACAGTTGCCATAGTGTCCTCCCGTCGGGCTCAATACCCGTCGTCTCTCCAACGTCGATACCCCCGGGGGGTATTCCCGACTAGTTTAGTCGGGCCCTGACCCCCGCTCCGCGGACGGTCTCGGCGCGGCGCCGATTCCGCCCCGCCCGGCGCGGGGAACTGCACAGGTCTCCGGTGAGACTGCACACTGGTGGCATGACCGATATGGCCGAACTGCCACCCGAGCCGTCGGGCTGGCTCTCCGACCGAGAGCTCAGCCAGGTACGGTCCGAACTCCCAATCCTTTACGTGAACGTCGTGCCGGTACGCACACATTCCACGGGAGAGATTACCGAGGTTGGACTGCTGCTTCGTGCGGACGGCGGAGTGATGTCGCGAGCGCTCGTCGCAGGCCGTGTGCTCTACCACGAGACTGTTCGCGAGGCGATCATCCGCAATATCGAGAAGGATCTCGGCCTCGCCGCACTGCCGCGAGTGCCGCTCAGCCCCACACCGTTCACCATTGCCGAGTACTTCCCGACGGCAGGGTTCGGGGCCTTCCACGACTCGCGTCAACATGCGGTCGCGCTCAGTTACGTCGTTGCGGTTGACGGCGACTGCGCGCCGAGCCAGAACGCCCTCGACATCGTGTGGCTCAGCCCCGAGGAAGCGGCGAGCGAAGAGGTTGCGGCGGAAATGACCGGCGGTCAAGACATCCTCTTGCGCCACGCCTTGCTTCACTGCGGAGCCATCAGCCACTAACGCCGCCGACGCTGGCCGTGACCGACGCTAGAGATCGGCGAGTTCGGGGGCGAGGGCGGTAAAGGCCCGCCCCCGGTGCGAGATCGCGTTCTTTTGGTCCGCCGTCAGTTCGGCAGCTGTGACCTCGTAGCCCTCGGGGATGAAGATCGGGTCGTAGCCAAACCCACCAGCCCCCGCGGCGTGACGCGCAATCCGACCTGGCATCCGGCCCACATGGACCGCCTCCCGACCTTCAGGCGTGACGAGCGCCGCAGCGCACACAAAGGCCGCGCCCCGGTGTTCGTCGGCAATGTCAACGAGCTGTGCGAGCAGCAACGTGAGATTCGCGTCATCCGCGCCGTGCTCCCCCGACCACAGGGCCGAGAAGATCCCAGGCGCTCCGCCCATCACATCCACAGCAATACCCGAGTCATCCGCAATTGCGGGCAAGCCGGTCGCCGCACACACGGCACGCGCCTTGATGAGCGCGTTCTGCTCGAAAGTGATGCCGTCTTCAATCGGTGGCGGGACGTCAAAATCGCGAGCCGAGGCGAGGTCGCCCTCACTCCATGCCGGCAGCAGCGGCGCGAGAATCGCCCACACTTCATCACGCTTATGTGCGTTGTGGCTTGCGAAGACGGCTCGTGCTGCCATGGTCAGCCCTCCAGTGCAGCCTTCTGCAACGCGGCCAGCTCGGCATTGCCTGCGGCGGCAAGCTCAAGCAGCGCATCGAGCTCGGCCTTGGAGAACGCGGCACGCTCTGCCGTGCCCTGCACCTCCACAAAAGAGCCGGCACCGGTCATCACGACGTTCATGTCAGTCTCGGCCCGCACGTCCTCCTCATAGGGAAGATCGAGCATCGGCACTCCGTCGATGATGCCCACGGACACGGCCGACACCGAGTCGCTGAGCGCAAGCGCGCCTGCGGCGATGGCGCCATTCGCTTTGCCCCATGCCACCGCGTCGGCCAATGCAACGTACGCCCCGGTGATGGCTGCGGTCCGCGTACCGCCGTCGGCATCGAGCACATCGCAGTCCACAACGATTGTGTTCTCGCCGAGCGCCTTCACATCGATGACGGCGCGCAAAGAGCGTCCGATGAGACGCGAGATCTCATGCGTGCGGCCACCGATCTTGCCGCGCACACTCTCCCGATCATTGCGGGTGTTCGTGGCGCGCGGGAGCATCGCGTACTCAGCCGTCACCCAGCCTTCGCCCGAACCCTTCTTCCATCGCGGCACACCTTCAGAGAACGACGCCGTGCACAGCACGCGCGTATTGCCGAACGACACGAGGCACGAACCTTCCGCGTTCTTCGAGAAGCCGCGTTCAAAGGTCACGACGCGGAGTTGATCGGGGGTACGTCCATCGGCACGAGTCATGGGCCGAGCCTATCCGCCGATCAGACGGTGAACACGACGCCGGGCATTGCGAGCACAGCGTCGGAATGAAAGCCACAGGCTTGGATGAGGGTCTCGGCCGGGTCCACCCATGACGCCACATGGGTCACCACCAGATGTGTGGCCCCAGCACGGCGGGCCAGCTCCCCCGCTTGCGCTCCTGTCATGTGGATTCCAGGCGGGTTCACCTCACGGTGCGCCCAGCCGGCTTCTGCCAGCACGAGGTCGGCGTCACGCGCGGCCTCGACCACTGTCTCGCTCAGATCGGTGTCGCCCGTGAACGTGATCACCGCCTCCCCACCCCCGGAGGCAGGTCCGGTGATCCGGTATGCGAGCGCGGGGACGGGATGCCACGCCTCGAAAGCCGTCACGGTGAACGGACCGATCTGCACCGAGTCTCCCGGTGCCATCTCCTGCCACGCAAAGGGGCCGCTGTCTGCGCTTGGGCCGTCGGCGTCGGCGATGTCTCCCTCTAGCTCACGCAGCCTGCGGTCGATCCCCTCCGGGCCGAAGAGCGGCATCGGTTCGCGCGGGGTCTGCGCCGGGGGTCCGTAGCGAAGCCAGACGGACAGTGCCGTGAGATCCGCGCAATGATCGGGGTGGCCGTGACTGATGAAGACGCCATCAAGCTCGGCGGGGTCCATCACGCCTCGCAAAGGCCCGAATGACCCCGAGCCGACGTCGAGTGCGACGCGCCACGTGCGATCGCCGCCCTCGGCCTCCACCACGTAGCACGAGGCCGGCAGCTCGGGGCCAGCAACACTGCCAGCACAGCCGATGACAACGAGCCGCATCAGCGCAGCGGCTCCACCGCTTGCACCACGGGGCCAAGGAAGCGTTGTGCCAAGGTCTCGAACGCTGCGGACGGTCCCGTCACCATGAATCGGTGTTCCGGCGGTTCCGTCGCGGTGCGCTCAAGGCCGTTCGCGACGAGCGCGCGGTACACATCGATGGCGGTCTCGGTCGCAGAGTCCACCAGCGTCACCCCCTCGCCCATCACGTATGAGATCGCACCTTGGAGCATCGGATAGTGCGTGCAGCCAAGGATGAGAGTGTCGACGTCCGCTTCACGCAGCGGCTCCAAGTATTCGCGCGCTGCGGTGATGAGGTCAGGGCCGCTCGTCACTCCCTGCTCGACGAACGTGACAAAGCGCGGGCATGCCTGCGAGGTGACCGTCACGGCAGGCGCGGCTGCGAGCGCGTCCTCATACGCACCCGATGTGATGGTCGCAACGGTCCCGATCACCCCCACCCGGCCGCTCTTGGTGGTGGCGGCGGCACGGCGCACTGCGGGCACGATCACCTCGACAACCGGCACTCCCCGCTCCCGGGAGAATCGCTCGCGGGCGTCCCGGAGTACAGCGGCCGACGCCGTGTTGCAGGCGATGACGAGCAGTTTGACACCGTCCTCGACAAGGGCGTCCATGATGTCAAGCGCGTGCGTCCGCACATCCGAGATCGGCAACGGCCCATATGGCCCATGCGCCGTATCGCCCACGTAGTGGATCGCCTCTTTGGGCATCATGTCCATGATGGCGCGAGCAACGGTGAGGCCGCCAACGCCGGAATCAAAGATGCCGATTGGCGCGTCAGACATCGTCCCTCATCACATATGCCATCAATGACTCCTGAAGCCAGGTAAGAGCTTGATAGAGCATGCCGAGCCACACCCGTTCAGGGTCCACTGACAGGTCAGCGGCAGCCCCGGTCTCCACCGCATGGTGTGCCAGATCGATCTCTTCATGCAGTGCCGTGGCGTCTGCATCGGTCTCGATATCGAGCCGCGAGGCGAGCACGAGCCGAACGTCCGTCAACGCAGCCGCCGTCGCCATCGCCTCGTCCGCGGCAACCTCCCACTGAGGTCCATCGAGGCTGAGCGCTTCCCACATCTTGCGCAAGCGTGCCACCTTCGTTGCACGCAGTTCGGGCTCGGTGAGGCGACGGAACTCGGCAGCAACCTCGCGGTCCTCGGGTGCCGCATTCGGCAGCACGCGCAACACTGCGGGGTCATCCGGGTCTGAGAGCGACTCTTCAAGTCCCTGGAGGTAGCGGAACAGCGACTCTTCGTCACCTTCGGCGGGAAGCTCCTCGCGTTCCATCCCAAAGGACGTGTCACCGAGAAGAAGGCCAACGTCAGCGACAACGCGCGCAATGACGGCCCGCTCGTCGGCATCAAGTTCTGCGACTGCGTGATCCCCGTGTGAGACGAAGCCCTTCACTGGCCGCTCCGCTGCATCGTGGCCCACAGGCCGTACGAGTGCATCGCCTGGACATCGACTTCCATCTGTTCCCGTCCGCCCGTGGACACCACTGACTTGCCCTTCTCGTGCACCTCGCGCATCCGGCGCTCAGCCTCGGCCCTCGTGAAACCGAAGTAGGTCTGGAAGACATGAGTCACATACGACATGAGGTTGACGGGATCGTTCCACACAATGGTGACCCAGACGTCGTCCGTGAGCGTCGCGACGGCGACGTCGTGGGTGCGTTCATGCTGCGTGGACACATCCCCAGAGTAAGGCGCGCTGTGCCGGTTTACACGGCACGACGCTGTACGACTATTGCTCGCCGTCGCCACCGTCCTCGGGCCCGAACGCCTTGTCGATGATTTCCTTGCACACCGGGCACACGGGAAAACGGTTGGGGTCGCGGCCGGGAACCCACACCTTGCCGCACAGCGCGATCACTGGCTCGCCCGTGAGCGCGGACTCGAGAATCTTCTCCTTCTTCACATAGTGCGAGAAGCGCTCGTCGTCACCTGGCTCCACGAGCTGGCGCTCGGTGGTGCGTTCAATCGTTGACAGCGAGCCCGCCGACTCGGGGGCATCCATCGTGTCGCTCATGCGCCCATCGTACGTGGGAGCACCCACGCCTGCCGAGGCGCCGACGCGAGACCGGGTGGGCGTGGCACTCGATGGCGCGGCGCTCGAGGGCGCAGCGCCTTACGACACAGCGGCAATGAGTTTGCCCGCACGCGCCTCGAACAGGCTGCCAGCGGCGCGCACTCCGAGGATGGCAACGGCCACGCCTAGCACGATCGACACCACGACGGACAGCACCCACCACCCGCCTCCCCACATGAAAGCAGCAAGCAAAGGTGCGGCGACGAGCGGAACGACCACGCCGGTGCCAAGAGACGACACCGCCTGGCCGATGAGGCTTGCTCCGATCGACCCCGCGTCGGCGCCGAAGGGACTCTCACCTGGGGCAGGCACCCGATACGGCAACGCCACCGCTGTCACGGACGAGACACCGAGTCCCGCCGCGAGCACCCCGAGTGCCGTGGCCGTCACCGGAGCGAAAACGTCCCAGCGCCCCGCAGAGCCGACAGCAGCGATGCATGCGAGCAGCACCGCGGGCCCAGCCCATTGCAACGTGGCAAGCAATCGCCCCGCCATGAGGTCACGGCCACTCACGCCCGAGACGATGTCGAGCCAGACTGCTGACGAGTCGTAAGCGAGGTCGTTGTGCCGCCCCCAGCCAACCCCAAGGGCGAGGGCGATGGGCAGGACGGTGATCCACACCCCCGCGCCGCCGGCGACCACGATCGCCATGCCTCCGCCAACGGTGGGCAGGAGCAGCGCCGCGACGAGCTGAGCGAGGTAACGCGGATCGGCTCGCCACGAGCGCAACGTTCGTTGACGCACTGCGGCGATCATCCTGCTGCGCGGCGTACGACTCTTTCCCGTGAAGTCTGGCGCGGAGACCGCGTTCAAGATCGCGTCATCCCGTCGATGCGAGCCGCTGCCTCGCATGATCGGGTGGACAAGCGTGTACGCGACAGCGGATCGCCATGCGAAGAAAAGGAGCACCGCCCACCCGGCAGTGAGCGCAAGTCGCCACACGGCGCCGACGGTGTCGCCTTCAAACAGCGATCGGGGCGCGGTGAATCCGGCACCGAGCGGGGTGAGCCCCAGACCTTTGAGCACGCTGGCAAGCTCGTAGTCGATGAACGACTCGAGCCCGTCTCGACGCACGGCCACAGCGCCAGCGACGATCCCGCCGAACAGTGCGACCACCGTTCCGATGACGGTGGCACGCCCGGAGCGCGAGACGATGAGCCTCCCTCCCCACAGGGCCGCCAGACGCGCAGAGAACACCCAGCTCGCGGCCGTGAGGAGAGCCCCGGCGAGACCGGTCAACAACACCTCAACCGAATCCGTCCGCCACACCGATCCCATCACCGCAGCCACGGCAACGAAGAAGATCGCAGGCACAGTAGTGAAAGCCGCCACAGCAAGACCGGGCATGATGCGACGCGCCTCGATGCCCCACGGTGCGAAGCGAGCAGGGTCAAGAGTGTCGTCGACGCCCGTCGCAAGCAGCGGCACCACGATCCACGCGAGCGCGAAGAGCGCGCCGAGAGTGAGCATCGCGTCGGAGCGCACCGCTGCCGATTCGGCAGCAAGTCGAGCACTTCCGATGGCGAGCCCCGGAACGACGGACAGCGACCAGATTGCGCCGGCAATGACAAAGAGCAGCCGCCACCAGTCGCGTCGGAACTGGTGGTAGAGGATCCGCCAGCGCAGCCTTAAGAGTGTCGCAACCATGCCAAGTCCCGCTGGTCGGCGACATCGCCCACCAGCTCAACGAAGCGTCGTTCCAGATCGCCGTCTCCCCGCACCTCGTCGAGCGTGCCCGCGGTGAGCACCTGGCCCTTGCCGACAATCGCCACTCGGTCGCAGAGCCTTTCGACAAGAGCCATCACGTGTGACGAGATGACAACGGTGCCGCCGGACGCGACAAAGGACTGAAGGATGGTGCGGATCGCGGCGCCCGAGACGGGATCCACCGCCTCGAACGGCTCGTCGAGCACGAGCACGCGAGGCGCGTGAACGAGCGCACAGGCAAGTCCCACCTTCTTTGCCATGCCGGCTGAGAAGTCGGTGACGAGAGACGTGGCCGCATCACCGAGGTCGAGAGCAGCGAGGAGGTCATCCCGACGCTCTCGCACCACGTCTGGATCGAGGCCTCGCAGGGTGCCCGCATACGTGATGAGCTCGGAACCGGTGAGGCGGTCAAAGGTGTGGAGTCCGTCCGGCAGCACGCCCAGATAGGGCTTTGCCCGGCTCGGCTCCTGCCACAAGTCGATGCCGTAGACGCGAACTGAACCAGCGTCGGGGGTGAGAAGACCTGTCGCCATCGACAGCGTCGTCGTCTTGCCCGCCCCGTTTGGCCCAAGCACGCCATAGA
>CAZRHL010000010.1:10462-27248 GCA_964600005.1 uncultured Demequinaceae bacterium | reverse complement strand
GCCATGCGAATGGCGCGCACTGGCTGCTCGGCGACGATCGACATTCTCCGCACTCGGAGCTCGTCACCGGGGAACTCCTTGCGAACGTCCTCAAGGAACTCCTCGTTGATGCGGTAGATGATCTCGAGGTGGCGGGGCAAGAGCTTGCCGAGAAGCTCGACGGGCCAGACCTCAAGGGCCTCGGGAAGCAAGGTGTGGCACGTGTAAGCAAAGACCTGCTTCGTCACCCGCCACGCTTTGCTCCAGGACCAGCCCCTCTCATCGACAAGCAGGCGCATGAGCTCGGGAATCGCGATGACGGGGTGCGTGTCATTGAGCTGCCACGTGATGCGGTCGGGGAGGTTCTCGAGCGGGTAGTCCTCGGGAAGAACGTTGTCAAGGAAGTCGCGCAGAGATGCTGCGACAAAGAAGTACTGCTGCTGAAGGCGCAGCTCCTTGCCCTGGGGAGTCGAGTCCTCGGGGTAGAGCACTTTTGAGATGTTCTCGGCGAATGTCTGTGCGCGCACGGCCTCTTCGTACTCGCCCTGATTGAACGTGTGAAGGTCAAAGGCCGACGCCGCGGCCGCGCTCCACAAGCGAAGCGTGTTGACGCGGCCATTGCGGTAGCCGGGAACCATGTAGTTGTACGGCACGGCGTTGACGTGCCACTCGGGCTTCCACACCATCGCACCGTCCGGCGCACCCTCTTCCGGGCGTTCGGTGTAGCCGCCGAAGTGCACCTCAACGGCGTTCTCAGGGTGGGGAATCTCCCACGGCGATCCAAGGCGCAGCCAGTCGTCGGGCGCCTCAAACTGCTTGCCGTGGACGAAGCTCTGGCGGAAGATGCCGTACTCGTAGCGAATCCCGTAACCGACAGACGGCACGTTGAGAGTGGCGAGCGAGTCGATGAAGCAGGCGGCGAGGCGGCCGAGACCGCCGTTGCCAAGTCCGGGCTCAACCTCAGCCGCGCGCAGCTCATCGAGGTCGATGCCGAGACCCCGCAACGACTCAGCAGCGATCTCATCGAGATCAGCCGCGAGCATCGCGTTCTCGAGCTGGGGACCGAGCAAGAACTCGGCTGAGAGATATGCGACGGTCTTTGCCTGATCGCGGTGTTGGTTGCGCAGCGTCTCGAGCCAGCGCGTCATGAGGTAGTGACGCACGGTCTTTGCAAGGGCCAAGTACTTGTCGTTGACGGAGGCGCGATCAAGGTCAACACCCTGGCTGAAGTTCAGTTCACGCAGGAACTCGCGAGTGAAACTCTCAACGGTGTGTTCGCGGGCGGCGACAGGCGGCAGATTCTGGCTCACAGGAAAGAATGTAACCGCTTCCACTGGGACTAACGGTCACGAGTTGGATACAACTCCTCCACGAGATCGCTGAAGTGGTCGACGACGATGTGACGGCGTACCTTCATCGACGCGGAGAACTCGCCCTCCGCTTCAGCGAGAGAGCGCGGCAAGATGCGGAACTTGCGGATCGCCTCGACGGAGGACACCCGCTCGTTTGCACGCTTCACAAGTGAACTGACATGAGCAAGCACCTCGGGATGTTGAGCGGCGTCGGCGACGGTCATCTTGTCGAGGCCGTGTTGCTGGAGCCAGCCGGGGAGCATCTGTTCGTCGAGCGAGATGAGCGCGGCGATATACGCTTTGCCGTCACCGATGACGACCACCTCTTGAACGAGGGGGTCGGGGCGAATCGCATCCTCAAGTCCTGCTGGCTGCACATTCTTGCCCGCATCAAGGACGATGATCTCCTTCTTGCGCCCCGTGATGATGAGGTGGCCGGCATCGTCAATCGATCCGAGGTCGCCCGTGGCGAACCAGCCATCCTGCATCACGTCAGCCGTGAGCTCCGGGGCGTGACGATAGCCCGAGAAGATGTTCGGGCCCTTGAGGAGCACCTCTCCGTCATCGGCGATTCGGATCGCGCAGCCGGGCAGCGGCGGTCCGACGGTGGCCAAGCGGCTTCCCGTCTGTGGGTTGCACGTGGACGGAGCCGCGGACTCCGTGAGGCCATAGCCCTGCAGCACAGCAATGCCGATGCCCGTGTAGAAGGCGCCGAAGTCCTGAGACAGGCGTGCTCCGCCACACACGATGAAGCGCATCTGACCGCCCATCGCGTCACGGATCTTGTGAAGGACGAGCCTGTCGGCGATCGCGAGCTTCGTCGCCAGCACGGGGCCGACGGAGCCCTTCTCTTTGCGGTAGGCAACGCGACGTGAGACCGCCGCCGCCCACCTGAACAGCTTCTGTCTGATGCCTCCGCCGGTTCGAGCGTCGACCGTGTTGTAGAACGCCTCAAGCACGCGGGGCACGGCAATGATCCAGTTGGGCCGGAAGGACTTGAGGTCGTTTGCCAGCGTCGCCGGTGACGGCGAGAAGCCGATCGTCATGCCGGAGACGAGGGACAGAATCTCGAGGTGGCGAGCGAGCACGTGGGCGAGGGGCAGGAACAGGAGCAGACGGCTGCCTGGGTGCGTGAGTTCGTAGAGGTCCGGATAGGCCGCCGCATTCATCGCATGCTCGACGAAGTTGCGGTGCGTCAGTTCGACCCCCTTGGGGTTGCCAGTGGTGCCTGACGTGTAGACGATCGATGCGATGTCGTCGAGTCGCGCGTTCGCGGTGCGTGCGAGGAGGTCCTCATCGCTGACGCCGACTCCCGCTTGTGACAGTGCGGCGACAGCGCCGTCATCACCGTCGATGGCGATGACGCGAGGCAGGCCCTTCACGCCCTCAAGCTGCTGTGCCATCCGTGGGGTCTCGACGACGACGAGGGCGAGCTGCGCGTCCTCCGTGATCCACTCGACCTGGGAACGCGACGACGAGGGGTACAGCGGCACCGTCATTGCGCCGGCGGTCATGATCGCCATGTCGAGAAGCGCCCACTCGTATCGGGTGGCGGCCATGAGGGCCACGGTGTCTCCGGGGCCGATGCCCGTGGCGATGAGGCCCTTGGCAACAGCCGCGACGCGTTCGGAGAATTCCTTGAGGCTGATGGCGATCCAGTTGCCTGATCTGTCCTTGTACTCGCAATAGGTGCGGTCGGGGAACTCTGCGGCGCGATCACGAAGTACGGAAGCGACGGTTGAGTTGGAGGCGAGGTTCACGAGCGCGGGTGCGCTGACCTCCATTGGGGCGACTTTGTCCACGCTCTGCAGTCTAAGCACAGGGCGGCGTGAGGGGTGGGCCGGGGGTCCCTGACGGCACAAGGACCGTGCGTGTGACGCGAGCGCGCCCGACGAGGTCGCCTAGTCGAAGCGCGCGCCCTTCGCGGCCTTCTTGGCCGCCTTCTTTGCGGCGGCCTTTGCCCGCGCCTCGCGGCGGTCACGTTCGTGCGCTGCGGCTGCCGCGGCGCCGACGATGCCAGCGCCATTGAACAGTTCGGCTGGGACGATCGGAGTGCGCAACGACAACAGCGGCAAGAACTGCTCATGCTTCTTCGAGACGCCACCGCCCACGATGATGAGGTCCGGCCACAGGAGGCGCTCAATCTCTGAGAAGTACGCCTGGAGATGCGCAGCCCACTCGTCCCATTCGAGGTGGTGGCGATCCCGAGCCGAATCTGCCGCGAACTCCTCGGCGTCCTTGCCGTTGACGATGAGGTGGCCGAGTTCGACGTTCGGGACCACTTCACCGTTCACGATGATTGCGGTGCCGATGCCCGTGCCCAGTGTGCAGAGGAAGACGACGCCGTCGCGGCCCTGTGCTGTGCCATACAGATACTCGCCATAGCCTGCGGCGTCCGCATCGTTGAGGGTGTGGATCTCGCGGCCGACGTGGTCGCGCATCACCTCGTCAACGTTGACACCCACCCACGACTGGTCGACGTTTGGCGCGAATCTCACAACTCCTCCCTGGATCACACCAGGGAATGTGATGCCGATGGGCAGATGCTTCGCGGGCTCAAAAGCCCCGACTACCTCGGCGACGGCGGCCCCCACAGCGTCGGGCGTTGCGGGCTGGGGCGTCGCGACGCGGTAGCGCTCCGCCGCGAACGTGCCCTTCTTGAGGTTGACCGGGGCGGACTTGATGCCGGTGCCACCGATGTCGACGCCGAGCGCGTGTGCCTTTGTCATGGTGTGGTGAGCACCTCCGGGCCGTCGGGTGTGATGACGATCGTGTGCTCGAACTGGGCCACCCATGAGCCGTCGATTGTGACAACCGTCCAGCCGTCGTCCCATTCGACGTTGTCCTGGGCGCCCATGGCGAGCATCGGCTCGACGGTGAAGACCATTCCGGGCTCGATGACGTCCGCGTGATACGGAGCGGCGTCATAGTGGGGGATGACAAGCCCCGTGTGGAAGGCCGGGCCGACGCCGTGGCCCGTGTAGTCGCGCACCGACTCGTATCCGTGGCGTGCCGCGAACTTCTCGATGACCCGACCGATGACGTTGACCTCTCGTCCCGGCTGGGCCGCTTTGATGCCACGCATCATTGCCTCATGGGTGACGTCAACCAGGCGGCGAGCCGCTTCGCTGCCTTCTCCGGCGATGAAGGAACCACAGTTGTCGCCGTGCACTCCGTTCATGAAGGCGGTGATGTCGACCTTGACGATGTCGCCGTCCTCGATCACGGTTGAATCGGGGATGCCGTGGCAGATCACCTCGTTGAGCGAGGTGCACAACGACTTGGGAAATGGTGGGCGTCCAGCGGCGCCGGGATAGCCGAGAGTCGAGGGGTAGGCGCCGTGGTCGAGCAAGAACTCATGGCCAATACGGTCGAGTTCATCCGTGGTGACACCAGGAGCGACGTGCTTTCCGACCTCGGCAAGCGCTTGGGCTGCGAGACGGGCGCTGAGGCGGATGCGCTCGATGGTGTCGGCGTCGTGAACGTCCCCGCCCTTCCACCGGGCTGCGGCCTTCTGGCCGACGTAGGGCGGGCGTTCGATCGATGCGGGTACGGCGCGCACGGGGGACACCGAACCCTTCGAAATTCTCTCGCGCACAGGGCTCATAGTTGGCAGTCTAGGGGGAGGAGGCTCACAGCATGAATGACGCAGACGGCAAGGTCGAGTACTACTTCAACACCGCCACCCGCATGGTCGAGAAGGGACGCCAGAGCTCATGGGAGCACCTGATGGGTCCGTACGACACTCTTGAACAGGCTCAGCAGGCGCTCGAGATCGCTCGCGACAAGTCCGACGAGTGGGATGAGGACGACGCCGCCTGGCGTGACGGTGACTGAGGACGCAGACGCTTGGGCGGGCCTTTGTCGCTACTCGTCGAAGGTGTGCTCAAGCGACGGGAAGGCGCCCGAGCTCACTTCCGCCACATAGGCGGCGGCAGCATCGCGCATCGCCTGACCGACGTTGCCGAAGGCCTTCGAGAAGCTGGGGCTCCAGTCGGTCATGCCGAGAGCGTCAAGCCACACCAGCACCTGACCGTCGGTGTAGGGACCAGCGCCGATGCCGATCGTGGGGATGTCGAGCGCGGCCGTGATCTTCTCGGCAACGGGCGAGATCACCATCTCGAGCACGACCATGCAGGCGCCCGCCTCTTGCAGCGCGACGGCGTCCGCCAACATGTCGTCGTATGCACCGTCACCGCGGCCCTGGATGCGCCGTCCGCCCAGCATGTTCTCGGACTGCGGGGTGAAGCCAAGGTGACCGACAAACGGGATACCCGCATCGGTGAGGGCCTTCACCTGGGCGGCGACGCGTCGGCCGCCTTCAAACTTGATGGCATTGGGCTGGGCAAGCTTCATCATGCGAATTGCCGACTCGACGGCCTGCTGGGGTGAGGCTTCGTAGGTCCCGAACGGCAGGTCCGCCACCACGAAGGCGCGTTGTGCTGCGCGCGAGACCGCCCGCGCAAACGGGATCATCTCGTCGAGAGTCACCTCTGAGGTGTTGGCGTAGCCGAGGACGTTGTCGGCGAGTGAATCGCCCACCAAGAGCACGTCCACGCCGGCGTCGTCAAAGGCCTTGGCCGTCGGGTAGTCGTAGGCGGTCAACATCGTGATCTTCTCACCGCGAGCCTTCATGTCGCGGAAGTGGTGAATGCGCACCTTCTTGCGATCAGTCATAGTCTCACTCTCTCACGCACGCGCAGGGGTGAGGCGCTTCTAGTTCAACTCGCGCCAGCGGCTCGTCACCGGCAGGCGACGGTCGCGACCAAAGGCGAGCGCTGTCACCTTGGGTCCGAGCGGATACTGCCGACGCTTCCATTCGGCTCGGTCGACGAGGCGCAACACGGTGTCGACAACGGACGAGTCGTATCCGCGGGCGAGGAGCTCCTCGCGGCCCTCCGCATGCTCGACGTACGCATCAAGGACCTCGTCGAGGAGATCGTAGGGAGGCAAGGAATCCTGGTCAGTCTGTCCGGGCCGCAGTTCCGCGCTCGGGACCTTGTCGATCGAGTTGACGGGAATCGGGGGTGTCTCGCCACGACGTTCGGCCTCCGCGTTTCGCCAGCGGGACAGATCCCACACCCGGGTCTTGTCGAGGTCCTTGAGCGGCGCATAGCCGCCGATCGAGCCTGCGTCGTAGATCGTCGCGTATCCGGTCGCGAGCTCCGACTTGTTGCCAGGGGCGATAACGAGGTGACCTTCGCGGTTCGACAAGGCCATGAGGACGACTCCGCGGACGCGGGCCTGCAGGTTCTCCTCGGCAACGCCGGTGAGCGCCAGCTGGCTTTGGAACGCGTCCACCATCGGACCGATGGGCTGGACGCGGAAGTCGGCACCGATTCGCTTGCACAGGTCTGCGGCGTCGTCGTACGCGTGCTGCGATGAGTACGCCGACGGCATCGAGACGCCAACGACGTTCGCACCGCCAATCGCGTCGGCGGCGATCGCGGCTGTGAGTGCGGAATCGATGCCGCCCGAGACGCCAAGCACAATCGACCTGAAGCCGTTCTTGACGACGTAGTCGCGAAGACCGGTGACAACGGCCCGGTACGCCTGCTCATCGTCAGAGGCGAAGTCGACGACCGCTGTCTGCACTGGTGGCTCGCCGGGACCTGGCAGCGTCCAGCTGAGGAGGTCGTCCTCGAAACCGGGGGAGTTCGCAAGCCAGGCGCCATCCGCGGCAACGATGAACGAGTGGCCGTCGAACACGAGGTCGTCTTGGCCGCCCCACATGTTGACGTACGCAAGCGGTGCGTCCACCTGTGCCGCGCGTTGGCGGGCGAGGTCGGTTCGGACGCGGCCTTTGCCCTCTTCGAAGGGCGAACCGTTGAGCACGAGCAGGAGGTCGAGCCCAGCATCCGCCAGCGCCGCGACAGGACCGCCTTCTTGCCAAATGTCCTCGCATATGACGATCCCGATGCGTGCACCGTCAACGTCGATGACAAGCGGCTCATCGCCCGAGGCGAAGATCCGTCGCTCGTCGAAGACGCCGTAGTTGGGCAGATGGTGCTTTGAATAGCGGTGCTCAACGACGCCGCCCCGAACGATCGCAGCCTGGTTGAGCGGTGCACCCGTTGCGGACACGCCGAGAGTGCCGATGACGACGGTGAGGTCTCCGAGGCCGTCGCCGGCGAGCTCAGCCGCGAGACTCGTGAGTGCGGCGTCGGTGGCGCGCTGAAAACTCCCTCGAACCGCGAGGTCCTCGATCGGGTAGCCCGTCAGCACCATCTCGGGAAATGCGACGATGCTCGCGCCAGCGTCGGCCGCTCTCTTCACGTAGGCACGCACGAGGGCGGCGTTGCCGACGAGATCGCCGACACACGGGTTGACCTGGGCGAGTGCGAGGGTGGGGCCAGCCATGTCGTAAGCCTACGCACGCATGAACGTGGCATCGGCGCCGCGAGAAAACAGCGGCAACTCCACGCGGTGTGCGACACACGATTGCAACATGGATGAGGCAGGATAGGGAGCATGGACAAGCAGCAGGAATATGTGCTCCGCAGCGTCGAGGAGCGCGATATCCGCTTCATCCGTCTGTGGTTCACGGACGTGCTCGGCATTCTCAAGTCAGTTGCGATCGCGCCAGCCGAATTGGAGAACGCCTTCAGCGAAGGCATCGGCTTTGACGGTTCAGCTGTTGAGGGCCTGACCCGTGTGTCGGAGTCTGACATGCTCGCGCGCCCCGATCCCACCACCTACCAGGTGCTTCCGTGGCGCGGCGACAGGCTCGGCGCTGCCCGGATGTTCTGCGACATCCACCTGCCGGACGGCGAGCCCGCGCTGTCAGATCCGCGTCAGGTGCTCAAGCGCACGCTCGACAAGGCATCTGAGCTCGGCTTCACGTTCTACACGCACCCCGAGATCGAGTTCTACCTGTTCAAGCCGCTTGAAGAGGGCCAACCGCCGCGACCCGTCGACCAGGCTGGCTACTTCGACAACGTGCCGCGCGGCACGGCACACGAGTTCCGCCGCACCGCGCTCACCACGCTCGAGGAGATGGGGATCTCGGTTGAGTTCTCGCACCACGAGGCGGGGCCGGGCCAGAACGAGATCGACCTCCGTTATGCCGATGCGCTGACGACGGCCGACAACATCATGACCTTCCGCACGGCCATCAAGGAGGTGGCACTTGAGCAGGGCGTCTTTGCGTCCTTCATGCCCAAGCCCCTCGCCGACGCCCCCGGTTCCGGCATGCACACGCACCTCAGCCTCTTCGAAGGCGACCGCAACGCCTTCTACGACCCCTCGGCACCGTTGCAGCTGTCGACAGTTGCTCGTCAGTTCATGGCAGGTCTGCTGCGCTACGCGCCGGAGATCACGGCCGTCACCAATCAGTACGTCAACTCCTACAAGCGCCTGTGGGGCGGTGCTGAGGCGCCGAGCTATGTGTGCTGGGGTCTCAACAACCGTTCGGCCCTGGTGCGGGTGCCGATCCACAAGCCGTCGAAGGGCCAGTCGACTCGTGTCGAATATCGTGCGATCGACGCGGCGACCAACCCATACCTCGCCTTCTCGGTCATCTTGGCCGCAGGACTGAAGGGCATCGAGGAAGGCCTCGTCCTTCCCGAGGGCGCTGAGGACGACGTATGGGAGCTCACCGCCGCCGAGCGCAAGGCGATGGGTTACGAGCCGCTGCCGTCGTCTCTCGCGGAAGCGGTGGCTGCGATGGAGAACTCCGAGCTCGTGGCGGAGACTCTCGGTGAGAACGTCTTCGACTACTTCTTGCGCAACAAGCGCGAGGAGTGGACTGGCTACCGCGCGCAGGTGACGCAGTTTGAACTCGACCGCCACCTGGGGGTCTTGTAGCCCGATGACCCGGTGGCGAAGGCACGGCATATGACGGCACGTGAACTGTCGCCCCGGGCGCTCATGTTGCGTGCAGGGGTCGCGGACCCGGACCGTGCGCTTGCGCTGGTTGCGGAGATTGAAGAGATCACAGGCACCCAGGTCGATGATGTGCCGCGTGCCGTGTCGTACCTCGCAGATCCCGACAGCGGTCTCCTCACCTTGCTCCGGATCGCGGAATCCGCGCGCGAGGCGGGCACGCTCGATGCCCTGAGATCGCTCGCTGGCACTCACGCTGGCGCGACGTTCGGGATGTTGGTCGGCGCCTCGATCGCCTTGGGGGACTTCCTTGTCCGGCACCCCGAGGTCCTTGCCGACGCTCCGACGTGGGATCCAGAAGCTCCCGTTGACGCGACCCACGCCCGCGAAAGCCTGCTCCGGGCCGTGGGTGCGGACCCTCACGCATCAGCGCCGGTCGCGACCTTGACGGGCGAAGAGGGCATCGACGCAATGCGTATCGCATACCGACGTGAGCTCACGGCGATCGCCGCCGTCGACATCGCGGCACGGAACCCCCTTGCAGTGGAACCGACCGTCAGTGCCGCGCTCGCCGACCTCGCGGCAGCGGCTCTCGAAGCAGGTGTGGCCATCGCTCGCGGGGAGCACGAGGACCACGCCGACGCCCGGCTCGCCATCATTGCCATGGGCAAGTGCGGCGCCCGCGAGTTGAACTACGTGTCCGACGTCGATGTCATCTACGTGGCCGAGCCGGCCGACGGTGCAGACGAAGCGGCGGCAATCGCTGTCGCAACGCGTTTGGCGACTCGCGCCGCTGCCTGTTGCTCAGCGTCGGCCGGAGAGCCCCCGCTGTGGCAGGTCGACCCGAATCTGCGCCCCGAGGGCAAGGACGGCGTCTTGGTGCGCCGCGTGGACGGCCACCGGGCGTATTACGAGCGGTGGGCCGAATCGTGGGAGTTTCAGGCCCTGCTCAAGGCCCGGCCAGTGGCGGGAGATCCCGAGGTGGGACAGGCCTACCTCGACGCCGTCTGGCCCTTTGTGTGGACCGCTGTTGAGCGAGAAGGCTTTGTCCAGTCGGCCCAAGCGATGCGCAAGCGCGTCGAGAAGCACATCCCGCCCAAGGAAGCCGATCGCGAGATCAAGCTGGGTCCCGGTGGACTGCGCGATGTCGAGTTCACCATCCAGCTGTTGCAGCTCGTCCACGGCCGCTCGGACCACTCGTTGCGGGTGAGGGGCACACTCGAGGCGTTGCGAGCGTTGCGCGATGGCGGTTACGTGGGGCGCGCCCAAGCCGCCGCTCTTGACCGTTCTTACCGTCAGCTGCGGGTGTGGGAGCACCGCCTCCAACTGCGCAAGCTCTCCCGGACCCACCTGATGCCGGCAACGGATGAGGGCAAACGCTTCCTCGCGCGAGCGTCGGGCTTTGCCACGGCGGAGTACATGACGGAGGTGTGGAACGACGTGCGCAGGGATGTGCGTGCGATGCACCTCGAAATGTTCTACCGGCCCATCCTGGGCGAGGTGGCACGCCTGAGTGCCGACGAGGCGGCGCTCGATCAAGAGGCGGCCCGTGCACGTCTGGCCGCAATCGGCTTCACAGATCCCGAAGGCGCCCAGCGTCACATCGCGGCCTTGACGCAGGGCCTCAAGCGATCGGCAGCGATCCAGCGTCAGCTCCTGCCGGCGATGATCGGCTGGTTTGCCGAATGCCCCGACCCAGACGCAGGCCTGCTCGCCTTCCGTCAGCTGTCGGAGCAGCTGTCCGACACGCACTGGTTCCTCAAGCTCCTGAGAGACTCGGGGAACGCGGCGCAGCGGCTCGCGCAGCTGCTCGCAACGTCGGGCTACGTGACGCGTGCGCTGCTCGCGAGTGCAAACGACGTGACGTGGCTCGATAGCGACGACGATCTCGCTCACGTGCCCGTCGAAAGGCTCGACAGGGAAGCCGACGCCATCATCGACCGTGCGGACGATGAAGAGCAGGTCATCACCGCCCTGCGCGGCATTCGGCGCCGGGAGGTGGCGCGCACAGCTGCCGCGAACGTGCTTGCGATTCAGGATTCCGTCGCGGCGGCGGTGTCCGTCACCGAGGCGGCAGACGTCCTGATGCGGGGGGCGCTGCGCGTGGCGCACGCAGCCGTCGCGCGTGAACGCGGCCTCGATGCGCCCGCCGCGGATGTCGCTGTCATCGCGATGGGCCGTTTTGGCGGCGCGGAGATGGGCTACACGTCCGACGCTGACGTTCAGTTCATCTTCGAAGCCCGAGAGGGTGCAGACGACCCGGCTGGCTTTGCGCTGGCCGTCGCGGTGAGGTTGCGGGACCTCCTGCAGCGACCAAACCCGCAGCCACCGTTGGCGGTTGATGCTGATCTGCGCCCGGAAGGCAAGAACGGACCGTTGGTGCGTTCTCTCGAGTCGACAATCGAGTACTACCGCACGTGGTCCGATCCGTGGGAGGCGCAAGCCCTGTTGCGCGCGCGCCCGGTTGCTGGCAAGCGCGATCTGTGCGATCGGTTTGACGAGGCGATTGCGCCTGTGCGGTACCCCCGGACCCTTGACGACGCAGCACTGCGGCATATGCGCACCCTCAAGGCACGCATGGAGAATGAGCGCTTGCCTCGCGGCACCGATCCGCGTCGTCACCTGAAGCTTGGCCCGGGGGGCCTCTCTGACGTCGAGTGGTCGGTTCAGCTCATTCAGCTTCGCCATGGTCATGAGCACGCTGAGCTGCGAACCACCCGCACCGTCGAGGCGATCGAAGCGGCCCGCTCGCTGGGCTTCCTCGACGAGTCCGATTCCTCGACCCTCATCGAGGCATGGCGCCTCGCGACGGACCTGCGTGGCGCCATCGCACTCCGGGGCAAGAATGTCGATGGCGATGTGCTGCCGCGCGATGTGCGCGAGCTCGGTGTGCTCGCGTCGATCCTTGGCTCCGACGAGACGGGTCAGGAGCTCGAGCAGCGGTATGCCCGGACGGCACGGCGGGCGCGTTCGGTCACCGAGCGTGTGTTCTTCGGCTGGGAGCCAGGCGCATGAACGGTCTTCGCACGGTGATCTCCGCCGTTGCGATCCTCGTCGGCTCCGCTCTCATCGTCGTGTGGCTCATCGCATTCGCCCTCGTGAGATCCGTCGAAGACGGCTCCGCGGCGCGGAGTGCGGCACAGGTTGCCCTGAGGAGCCCCGCCGTGATGAACCACGTGAGTGCCGAGATATATGCGCGCACGGCGGGTTCTCTGCTCGATCTCGGTCTCGATGTGGAAGCGCTCGGCGTCGGCGGGGCAGTCCGGTCCGCTGCGGAGACTGTCACTGAGAGCGATGAGTTCGAACAGGTCCTCCTCGACAGTGTCGACGCCGCGAGCGGCCAATTGCACCGGGATCTGACGGATCCACATCGGCCGGCGGGTCCTTTCGCCGTCGAGGTCGATGCCAGCGAGACGCTGAGTGCCGAGTTGCGCACAGTCCCTGTGGTTGGCGACAGCCTCGCCAATGTGCGGCTGAGACCGATATCGGTCGAGGTGGTCTCGGCCGAGAGCTTCGAGACGGCACGGGACTCCTACGAAAGGCTCGAGTTTGCCAAGCGCGCGTTCGGCTGGATGGGACTCGCATGCCTCGCGATCGGTCTCATCGTGTCGACCCGCAAGCGCTACGTGGTGGGCAAGTTCCTCATTGCGGTGGGCGCCTTCGCGCTCCTTGCTGGGCTCGTCCTCGCCGTCCTCACGCCAGAACGCCTAGTCGACCTTGTGCCGGGAGGCGGCGGCTCGTGGGGGCAGCTCATCGCCGATGCGCTCGGAGACGAGCAGGTGCCGCGACTACGCACCGTGTTGCTGCTCGTGGGCTCCAGCGCGGTGATTCTCGGCGCCGCGATTCTTGGCGCAACGGCTGCGAGGTGGGGCCGCGTCGCGGCCCCACGCCGCTGACCTCAGGCCCGCAGCCACGCTGTCGTGTCGGCGGGGAGCGTCGTCCCTGAAAGCGGTGTCGACGCGAGCAGCACGTCGCCCTCGGGGAGGGCGATCGGGTCGTCGCTCATGTTGGCGACAACGCGTACGTCGCCCACGACGAACTGCAGGACATCAGTCGCCGAGTCCTCCCACGTGAGGGACCCAGCACCAAGACCGTGCTCACGTCGCAGGCGAAGTGCTTCGCGGTACATCTCGAAGGTAGACCCGGCGACACCACGTTGCCGGTTGGCCGCGTATTCGGACCATGAGTGGGGCTGGGGCAGCCAACTCGCGCCGGTGGGGGAGAAGCCGTACGCCGGAGCGTCGGAGTCCCACGGGATCGGCACGCGGCAACCGTCGCGGCCATAGACATCTGCAGGGGTGCGGAACCACGTCGGATCCTGACGCGCGTCCTGAGGAATGTCGATGACTTCCGGGAGCCCGAGCTCTTCGCCTTGGTAGACATACGCCGAGCCGGGAAGCGCGAACATCACCAAGCTTGCGGCACGGCCGCGCCGCAAGCCGGCCTTCTCGTCGGGGTGCTCACGGCTGCCAGGGCCGATGCCGACGCCATGCGGAATCTGTTCCTTCAGCGCAAGGCGCGTCGTGTGACGGATCGTGTCGTGGTTCGACAAGACCCAGGTGGACGGTGCGCCCACCGAGTTGAAGGCATCAAGCGACTCATCGATCGTGGCGCGCAAGCCCTGCGCGTTCCACTCGGACATGAGGTACCCAAAGTTGAAGGCCTGGTGGAGCTCATCGCTGCGCACCCATTTCGCCATCTTGGCGAGCGGCAGCACCCATGCCTCGGCCACAAGTGCACGCTCGCCCGGGTAGGAGTCCGCAATACGCCGCCAGCGACGCCAGACCTCGTGAACCTCGTCGCGCGACCAATAGGGGTGATCATCGCCAGCCCATTCGCCGCCCGTGTGCAGGGGGTCGACGTCGATGTCGGGGAGCTCCGGGTTCTTTGCGAGTCCATGCGCGACGTCGATGCGGAATCCGTCGACACCGCGGTCGAACCAGAAGCGCAACACCTCGTCAAAGCGCTCGGCAACCCACGGGTTGGTCCAGTCGAAGTCGGGCTGCGTCGAATCGAAGAGATGGAGGTACCACTGTCCGGGCGTGCCGTCTGGCTCTGTCACTCGAGTCCACGCAGGTCCACCGAACATCGACAGCCAGTTGTTCGGGGGCAAGGAGCCATCCGGCCCCTTTCCGTCGCGGAAGTAGTAGCGCGCACGCTCTGGTGAGCCCGGTCCGGCGGCAAGCGCCTCTTTGAACCACGCGTGCTCGCTCGAGGAGTGGTTCGGCACCACGTCGACGATGACGCGCAGGCCGAGTTCGTGCGCGCGCTCAAGGAGCGTGTCAAAGTCGTCGAGGGTGCCGAAGAGGGGGTCGACGTCGCAGTAATCGGCAACGTCGTAACCCGCATCGTTCTGTGGGGAGCGGTAGAACGGCGAGAGCCACACGGCGTCGACGCCAAGCGTGGCCAAGTGGTCAAGGTGGCGTGTGATGCCGGGCAGGTCGCCGATGCCGTCACCGGAGGCGTCGGCGAATGAGCGGGGGTAAACCTGGTAGATGGCGGCGGTGCGCCACCATTCGGGTGTGTGTGGAGTCGTCGTTGACATGAAGGCCACTTTAGGCGCTTGCACGCTCAAATGCACACGTGCGAGGGCTCAAATGTCGAGCGCTTGCATCCATTCATGCAGGACAGAGTGGCAAACACAACATTCCCGCCAGGCGTTTGCCGCGGGTGCGAGTGGGCTGTCGCTGAGGGTGGCCTAGCGCTCGGCAGGTACCGAAGTCGAACGACGCACAACAAGTTCGAAGGGCAGTTGACGGGCCTCGGCGCACTCCGAGGAGTCGGACAGCTCACGGAGGATCTCTTCGGCGGCAAGGCGACCTTGCATCTCGGGGAACTGGGAGACAGTCGTGAGGCCAAAGAACTCGCCGAGCTCGTGGCCATCGATCCCGATGATTGAGAGGTCCTCAGGCACTCGCTTTCCAAGGTCACGCGCAGCGAGAATCGCGCCGATCGCCATTTCGTCCGATGCTGCGAAGATGGCCGTAGGGCTCACCCGTGGGTCGCCGAGCAATTGGAGAGTGGCGCGATAACCACCCGCGATGGTGAAGTCGGCCACGCGAACAAGAAGGGGATCCGGCGCCACTCCTCGAGAAGCCAATGCGGCCTCGTACCCGTCGAGCCGGCGACGCGGCAAATGAAAATCGAGGTCCAACTGCGGCTCACCGCCGATATGCGCGATGTGGCGGTGACCGAGCGCCAAGAGATGCTCCGTGGCCAAACGGGCCACGGAGGTGTCGTCAATACTGAGGGTTGTCGCTCCCGGGAGTGGGCCGCCCACGCCAACAACCGGCTTGCCGATGTGGTGAAGGCTCTCGATCTCAGCATCGGACAGCTCAAGGGACACGGCAATGAGGCCATCGACGCGGCGCCTGCGCAAGAACTCTTCGAAGAGCCGTTCACGCCGGGAACTGCGGCCCTGGCCAGACGACGCGCCCGACGCTTCCAAGTGATAGAGGGTGAGGTCGTATCCCGCGTCGGAAAGGGCCTCGTGAATGCCTTTGAGGACCGACGTGTAGAACCAGCTCGACAGAAACGGCATGACGACGCCCACGTTGCGGGTGCGGCCGGAAGCGAGGCTCGATGCCGCCGAGGAAACGACGTAGCCGAGTTCCTTCGCTGCCGCTTCGACCTTCGCACGGGTAGCGGCGGATACCGTCGACTTGCCTGCTAAGGCACGTGACACCGTGGCGGTCGACACCCCTGCGAGTTCGGCGACGCGTTCAATCGTGCTCACCGCTTGCTCCCTCCGAACCGGTTAGATCACTGCGACGGGGTTCCGCGCGCGATGGCCAACGGGTCCTTATCGAGTGGGACGGTACCACAGAGGACCCGGGACGATACTCGATAAAGCTGGCACCAACACAAAGGCGGGACCGCCCTGATGGGCGGCCCCGCCTTTGTGGCTAGACGTACGACTTACACGTCGTAGTAGAGCTCGAACTCGTGGGGGTGCGGACGGAAGCGCAGCGGGTCGATTTCTGCCGTGCGCTTGTAGTCGATCCACGTCTCGATGAGGTCGGGCGTGAACACGCCGCCCTCAGTGAGGAACGCGTGGTTGGCCTCGAGGTTGTCGAGCACCTTCGACAGGCTGTCCGGCACCTGCGGGATCTGGGCGTGCTCCTCCGGCGGGAGCTCGTACAGGTCCTTGTCGACCGGGGCCGGGGGTTCGATGCGGTTCTTGATGCCGTCAAGGCCTGCCATGAGGAGGGCAGCGAAGGCGAGGTACGGGTTGCCCGACGAGTCAGGCGCACGGAACTCGACGCGCTTGGCCTTCGGGCTGTTGCCCGTGATCGGGATACGCACCGCGGCCGAACGGTTGCGAGCCGAGTACACGAGGTTCACGGGAGCTTCGTAACCGGGCACGAGGCGGTGGTACGAGTTGACCGTGGGGTTCGTGAAGGCAAGCAGCGACGGAGCGTGCTTGAGGATGCCGCCGATGTACCAGCGGGCGGTGTCAGACAGGCCGCCATAGCCCTTCTCGTCGAAGAACAGGGGCTCGCCGTCCTTCCACACCGACTGGTGGACGTGCATGCCGGAACCGTTGTCACCGAAGAGCGGCTTCGGCATGAACGTGACCGTCTTGCCCGCGTTCCACGCCACGTTCTTGATGATGTACTTGAACTTCATCA
>CAZRHL010000010.1:9242-10362 GCA_964600005.1 uncultured Demequinaceae bacterium | reverse complement strand
GGGTCAACGAACGCAGTCTCGACGTCCGGCAAGAGCTTCATGTCAGATTCGTTGATGGCCTGGAAGCCGCGAATCGATGAGCCGTCAAACATGAGGCCATCAGAGAAGACGTCCTCGGTGAACTGGGCGGCCGGAATGTTGAAGTGCTGCATGACGCCCGGAAGATCACAGAAGCGGACGTCGACAAACTCGACCCCCTCCTCCTTGACAAAGGCGAGCGCCTCTTCGGCGGTCTTGAACATCGGATTGCTCCTTGAAGTAGGTCTAGCCAAGGCGGCTGAATCCCAAACTAGTGGGCGCCCGTGTCGTCGGCGTATTGCGAATGTTTCGGGCCTGTTAACGCTTTGTATTTTTTTAAGCTGAGCCGGCGCTCGGCGCCGAGCACAGGCCTCAGCGGAAGCCGCCTAGGCTTGGCTCATGACCATGTCGGACCCCTCACCCCTTGTCGTCGACGCGGTCCTCCTCGATATGGATGGAACGCTTGTCGACTCGACGTCTCTTGTCTACGACATGTGGGGTCGCTTTGCCATTGAGCACGGGCACGATCCCGATGAGGTCGTCGCGTACGCGCACGGCACTCCGTCGATCGCAACCTTGCGCCGCTTCTTGCCCCAGGGTGAGGACATCGACGAGTGGTACCACCGTGTCGCGGAGTGGGAGCGTGGTGAGTTCGGTGGCGTCTCCGAGCTGCCCGGCGCCGCCGCCTTTGTCGGCTCCCTGCCGGCAGGGAAGTGGGCAATCGTCACCTCAGCGATCGCCGACGCTGCCCGGGCACGGCTCGAAGGCGCAGGCTTTCCCCACATCGACGTGCTGGTCGGCGCTGACGACGTCGAGCACGGCAAGCCCTATCCGGAGCCGTTCTTGCGGGCGGCAGAGCAGCTCGGGGTCGACATCACCCGTTGCGTCATCTTCGAGGACTCGCCGCCGGGCATCGAAGCAGGGGTCGCTTCAGGAGCCGAGGTGGTTGTCGTGGGAGACGCACAGACCGAGCACACAAGCGGGCTGCGGCGCCTTGATCATTGGCATCGTGTCACCGTCGCGACGACGGCCCTTGGGCAGATCGAGATCGGCGGAGTCCCGCAGTCCTGACGACCGCGCAGTGTTTATCGACCGCGCAGTG
>CAZRHL010000010.1:0-9142 GCA_964600005.1 uncultured Demequinaceae bacterium | reverse complement strand
CGACCGCGCAGTGTTTATCGACCGCGCAGTGCCTTGCGGTCGGCACGCGCACGTGCCGGGTCGACACCCTTCGGGATCGGCATCTGCGGGCCGCCTAGCGCACGCAAGCGAGCGCGCACGGCGTCTTGGTCGGCGCCGGAGAGACCTTTGGTGATGCCACGGCCGAACTCTTGGCGCTTGGTCGCGCGAATCGCCTTCGTGAGGCCCTTGAGGGGAACCTCGCCCTCGTTGTTGCCCACATAGATCGCCGTCACGGGCACACCAGGCACAAGCTTG
Organism: uncultured Demequinaceae bacterium; assembly: GCA_964600005.1. Classification (GTDB taxonomy): domain Bacteria; phylum Actinomycetota; class Actinomycetes; order Actinomycetales; family Demequinaceae; genus Demequina. The sequence goes on along the minus strand of CAZRHL010000010.1, from coordinate 8,866 downwards.
CCAAGGCGGGCCGTCGTCTGGTCGACCGTCTTCTTCGCTGCACGGCCGCCTTCTGCGAGAAGGACCACGCCTCCCTGGCCGACGCCTTGGAACACCACGGCACGGCTGCGGGCTTCGACCGCAATCGGCTCGTCGGCAAACTGCCAGCCGCGACGAATGGACTGGGCAACGGCGAGCGAACCGCCAAGCTGGCCATCCATCTGCTTGAACATCTGCTTTTCGAAGCGACGTGTCAGCACGAGCAGACCGAGGATCATTCCGGTCATGATCCCGAGGACCGGGCCGAAGATCTTCGCGAAGTAGCCCGACAGCACAAAGATCGAGGCAATGCCGAGCGCAATCGGAACGCCCGCGACAATCGCGATGAGCCATGGGAGAGCCTTGTCAGCCTTCGCCGTGACCTTGTAGGCCTGGATGAGCGTCTTGTACCAGCGCTGCTTGGGTGCGGGAGCTTGCTTCGCCATAGTGCCGCCTAGTCTAGTGCGCTCCGTTAAGCGCGAGGAGCGCGTGCGAGCAGGGCCGACGCTTCCTGGCGGGCCACCACCGGCTGAGCGAGGTGCGACAAGGCGGGGGGAATCTCCCTGCCCTTGCGAGTCATCGCCTGCGCCCACAAGCGGCCAGCTCGGTAAGAAGACCGCACAAGCGGCCCGGACATCACTCCTGCGAAGCCGATCTCCTCGGCTGCGTCTGACAGCTCGACGAACTCCTCGGGCTTCACCCAGCGGTCCACTGGGTGGTGTCGCGGCGACGGGCGCAGGTACTGGGTGATCGTCAGCAGGTCGCAGCCGGCGTCGTGCAGATCACGAAGCGCCTGAACCACCTCGTCGAAGGTCTCGCCCATGCCAAGGATGAGGTTTGACTTGGTGACGAAGCCGTCCTCTTGCGCGCGCGTCAGCACCTCGAGAGAACGCTCGTACGTGAATGCGGGTCGAATCCGCTTGAAGACGCGCGGCACCGTCTCGACGTTGTGAGCGAGCACCTCGGGGCGTGAGGCGAAGACCTCGGCCAACTGGTCGGGATTCGCGTTGAAGTCCGGGATGAGGAGCTCAACGCCGGTGCCCGGGTTGAGAGCATGAATCTGCCGCACCGTCTCTGCGTACAGCCACGCACCGCCATCGTCGAGGTCGTCTCGGGCGACACCGGTGACGGTCGAGTACTTGAGGCCCATCTCGCGGACCGACTCAGCGACGCGACGCGGCTCGTCACGGTCAAGGGCGGACGGCTTGCCGGTGTCGATCTGGCAGAAGTCACAGCGGCGGGTGCACTGGGAGCCGCCGATGAGGAACGTCGCCTCGCGGTCTTCCCAGCATTCGAAGATGTTGGGGCAACCCGCCTCTTCACACACGGTGTGGAGGTTTCCACCCTTGACGAGGCCCTTCAGCTCTTTGTACTCGGGGCCCATCGTCGCGGTGGTGCGAATCCACTCTGGCTTGCGCTCGATGGGGGTTTCTGCGTTGCGGGCCTCGATGCGGAGCATCTTGCGTCCTTCGGGGGCGAGTGTCACGCGATCTCCTGGGACTCGGGGACATCGGATGCGCCTATGGGCGTTCCAGCTGTGGTCCATCGTATGTCGGCAAGCGAGGCCTCAAGTGCCCGCACAGTGGCAGGGGCCACCTCGGCGATAGTGACACGCCGGCCAAGTTCGACAGAAAGCGATGTCACGTCGGCGTCGGCGATGCCGCAGGGCACGATCTTGTCGAAAGCGGCGAGGTCCGGTTCACAGTTGAGAGCAAAGCCGTGCATCGAGACGCCCTTGGCCACGCGCACCCCGATGGCACAGATCTTCCTCTCCCGCTTGCCGCTGGTTGCGGGCAGCCACACACCTGATCGATCGGTGACGCGAATCGTCTCGACTCCGAAGTCCGCGCACACCGTCATGATGGCGTCCTCGAGCGTGCGGACATACTTCACGACGTCAACCGGCTCAGCGAGACGGATGATCGGATATCCAACGAGCTGACCCGGGCCGTGCCACGTGATGCGGCCTCCTCGGTCCACGTCGATGACGGGGGTGCCGTCGAGTGGACGGTCCCACTGAGCCGTGCGCTTGCCCGCCGTATAGACGCTCGTGTGCTCGACAAGGATCAGCGTGTCGGGCTCTTCGCCAGCGACAACCCGCGCGTGGACATCGCGCTGGAGCTGCCACATCTGCTCGTAGTCGAGCGGGCCCTTCTCGAGTTCCGATGTGATCTGCACCTCACCAGGCTAACCCCGGAATACCTGGGCACTGTTGCGGTTTGATAGGTCCGTGAAGACTCGTAGCTGGTTGAGGCCTGTTCTCGTGGCCATCGTCATCGTCGTATGGCTCGGCATTTCGGGCGCTGGGGGCCAGACCTTCGGCAAGTTGAGCTCGGTCCAGGAGAACGAGAACTCCGTCTTCCTTCCGTCCTCTGCCGAGTCCACCAAGGTGGCTGCCGAGCATGAGCAGTTTGTCCCGTCCGACGCCGTGCCTGGCTTGTTCGTCATCGATGACGTGACACCAGCACAGCTTGGCGAGATTCAGGCGTGGGTCGACGGCGTCGGCGCGGTGGCGCTTGAAGGGGACCCGGACGGCCGGACCGTCCGTGACGTCCTCGTCTCGGATCCGATCGCATTTCCGTCGGACGATGGCGAGGCGGCGCTGGTGATCTTCGAGATATCCGCGGACGTCTTCGGCGCATATGCGGGTGAAGGCACGATCGGGGAACGTGTCGTCGAGACCGTGCGTCACGAATGGGCTCAGAACGGCCCCGACAGCCCTGCCTACTTCACGGGAGCGGCAGGCATTGTTGCGGACCTTGTGGGCGCTTTCGCGGGCATCGACGGCATTCTCCTCCTTGTCGCGTTGTCTGTCGTGCTCGTCATTCTTCTGATCGTCTACCGCAGCCCGGTGTTGCCGTTCCTTGTGTTGGCGACGTCGATGATTGCGCTGACTGCGGCGATCATCGCGGTGTATGCCCTTGCAAGCAGCGACATCATTACGCTCAATGGGCAGTCACAAGGAATCATGTTCATCCTCGTCGTCGGTGCGACGACGGACTATGCCTTGCTTCTTGTCGCGCGGTACCGGGAGGAACTGCTGCGCCGCCGGTCCACCTACGAAGCCCTCCGTGTCGCCTGGCGCCGATCGATCGAACCCATCGCAGCGTCGGCGGGGACGGTCATCCTGGGGCTACTCGTGCTTCTGCTCTCGGACCTCAAGTCGAACTCGTCACTTGGACCTGCGGGCGCCATCGGCATCGCGAGCGCATTCCTTGCTGCGCTCACATTGCTGCCTGCCTTGCTCCTCATCGGTGGCGAGCGGGCTCGCGGTGTGTTCTGGCCAGCCCGTCCCCGCTACCTTGGAGCCGATGACCGCGAAGAGGCGCAGACCACCGAGTCCGTGGAGCAGAGGGCCGGTGTGTGGGGCCGCGTGTCGACCTTTGTCGATGCCCGCCCGCGTGCCGTGTGGATTGGCGCCGCGGGCCTGCTCGTCCTCATGTCCGTTGGACTCACCCAGCTTGAGGCCGACGGGGTTGGTGACCGCGATGTCTTCCTCACCGAGACCGAGTCGGTCACTGGTTTCGATGTGCTTGAGGAGCACTTCGATGCGGGGGCAACCTCGCCCGTTCGCATCATCGTCGACGAGGCGGATGCCGACGCGGTGCTCGCGGCGGTCCAGGAGGTGCCGGGCATCGAGCAGGCGTACCTGCTGACGGCGGAGATCGCGCAGGGGGCGCTCCCGCAGGACGCTCGTGATGGGGCGCTCGTCGTCAACGGGCGCGTGGAGATCGATGCTGTGACGGCGACTGCGGCCTCGACGCGGGCCTCCCAGGACGTCGTCGAGGACGTCCGCGCAGCGGTGCATGAGCTATCCGACAGTGCGCTCGTGGGCGGTCAAGCCGCCGAGGCGCTCGACACCCGCTTGACGACGGACCGGGACGTTGTCGTGATCCTTCCGGTCATCTTGCTCGTCATCTTCTTTGTGCTCGTGCTCTTGTTGCGGTCGATTGTTGCGCCAGCGCTCATCGTGCTCGCCAACATCCTGTCCTTTGGTGCGGCGATGGGTGTCTCGGCGCTTGCCTTCGACTGGGTATTCGACTTCCCCGGCATTGACCCTGCGGTGCCGCTGCTCGCCTTTGTGTTCCTCGTGGCTCTCGGCGTCGACTACTCGATCTTCCTCATGTCGAGGGCTCGTGAGGAAGCGTTGGCTCATGGGACGGCGGATGGCGTTCGCCGCGCACTTGCCGTGACCGGTGGCGTCATCACATCGGCGGGCATCGTGTTGGCGGCGACCTTTGCGGCTCTTGGAGTGCTTCCGCTCGTCTTCTTGGCGCAGATCGCGTTCATCGTGGCCTTCGGCGTGCTCGTCGACACCTTCATCGTGCGCTCGCTCCTGGTGCCTGGTCTCATCGCCGATATCGGGCGACATTCCTGGTGGCCGTGGATGCGACGTTTCGAGTCCTGATTTTCCCCTGTGGATAACCTCATGTGACCCCGTGTCGCGGGGCACAGTGGGGAAATGAGCACTCTCACGCCGCAGGGACAGGCACAAGGGACCGAAAGGGTCGTCGGCGAGGGGGTCGAGGCCTTTGAGCGGGTGCGCTTGCGTCGCGATGCGCTTGAGGCGAGCGGTGTCGACGGATTGATCGTGCCTGTCCGGGTCGCGCTTCAGGCCCAAGACTCAGTGGCGGTCACGGAGCCGGCGTCAGAGGGTGCGACGCTCGGTGATGTCCTGCAGGCGCGGGGGAGCTTGCACGCTGGCGAGTGCGTGTGGTGGGCCGCGCAGGTTGCCCACATGTTGGCCTCGCTGCACAAGGTCGGAATCGCACACGGCGCCCTCAGTGCGGATGCGATCGTCATTGATGGGGACCGTGTGCGGCTCGGCAGGCTCGTCGACGGGCCGCCAGAGGCTTCCGGTCCGGATGATGTGGCGGCGCTCGGAGAGCTCCTTGCACGGAGTGTCCGTCCCGAAGAGGCAGCCCGCGTTCTTGCGTGGGCGGAGCCGATGCAGCACGAACGTGTCGATGCCCGCCCGTCGGCCGCAATGGTCGCGCGTGCGATCGCCTCGTGTGCTCCTGCTCAGCCCATCGATGTGCCCGTCCGCGACGTCGTCGGGTCAATGCGCAGGCGTGCGTCAGCAGTGCAGGAAGTCGAACGGCTGCCCGGTGCGTGGTGGTGGCGCGTGCGGGTTGCCGTGAGGAAGCGCTGGCGGGCGGGCTCGATCATCGTGGGCGGCCTCGCAGTGCTTGGACTTGCTGTCACGGTGGCAGCCAATGCCTTCGGCTCCGACGGCCCCGCTGGTGATACCGCCGTTCAGGCCGGTGCGCCCGCGGCAATGCCGATGACAGACGAGTCCCCAGAGGACGCCGCGGTGCGGCTCACCTTGAGTCGCTTCACCGCAATGGTCGATGGTGATGGCGAGGCCCTCATCGCCTTGACTGATCCCGGAAGCGCGGCGCATGTCGATGCTGAGGCCACCGCTCAGCTCTTCGCGGAAGGAAGGCTCGCTTTCACGCCGGGGAGTGCACTGCCGATGCCCTCCGACATCGCACCGCAGGTCGAGGGCATGGGCAACGAGGGCCGCTATGATCCACACACAGCCACGGTGATCGTCGTGTACACCGGTCCCGCATATGAGGTGACGCTCGATGGCCTCAGCACCGCCGTGCCTGCCGAGAGGGTGAGTGTGCGGATGCTGCTCGCGTGGGACGTCGATGAGGGGTGGCGGGTCGCGGACGCGACTCAGGCCTTGTGGGATGTCTCGGAATCGGCAACGTAGCGGGCCGCATCGGTGATCGTCGGGTGATCCCAGGTGAAGCCGAGCGCAGTGAGGACGGCAGGCACGCCTCGCTGAGAAGCGAGCAGGTCACTGACGGCCTCTCCGATGACGGCTCGCAATGCCCAGCCGGGAACCTTGAGTCCGGGGGAGCGGCCATAGGCGCGCGAAAGCGCGGCGACGAGTTGCCCATCGGTCACCGGCTCCGGCGCGATGACGTTGACGGGACCGATGTGATTGCTCTCAAGCAACAGGCGCGTCGCTCGGACGTGATCGTGCAATGTGATCCAGGACTGATACGCGGTCGCCTTGCCAAATCCGCCAAAGAGCCCTCGCTTCACAAGGGGAAGGAGACGCTCGGCGAAGCCGCCATGTCCCGAGAGGACAAGACCGGTCCGCAGGTATGCGACTCGCGCGCCAAGGCCTACAGCTACGGAGGCGGCCTCTTCCCAGTCCCGTACGACGGAGGCCAAGAAGTCGCCGCCCGGCGCGCTTGTCTCGAACAGTGCCTTGTCACCTTGGTCGCCGTAATAGCCCATGCTTGAGGCTTGAATGAACCGGGGAGACGTTCCTGCGGCTGCGACGGCCCGTACCAAAGTCGTCGTCGAGTCAATGCGTGAACGCAGCACCTCGCGTTTGTACGACGCCGTCAGTCGCTTCGCCCCGATCGAGGCGCCAGCAAGATTGACGACCGCATCCGCTGATGCGATGACGTCCTGATCGATCCGATGCTGGTCCGGCGTCCACGACGACTCGTCATTCCCGTGCGCCTCACGCCTCACCAGTGCGATGACGGTGTGTCCGTCCCCGCGCAATGACTCGCTGAGAGCCGTGCCGATGAGGCCCGAGGCGCCCGAGATGACGACGCGCACTGTCTAGAGTCCGAGCTCCGCCTCGAAGTCGGCGGCCTCGATCAGCTTCTTCACCGTCTGGAGGAAGCGTGCCGCGTCGGCACCGTCCACGATCCGGTGGTCGTAACTGAGGGGCAGGTAGCAGGTGGGGCGGATCGAGATGACGTCCTCGCCGTTCGGTCCCTTCACCACCACAGGCTTCTTGGTGATCGCACAGGTGGCGAGGATGCCAACCTGAGGCGCGGGCACGATCGGCGTGTCGAACAGCGTTCCGCCCGATCCCGTATTGGTCACCGAGAAGGTTCCGCCGGAGATCTCGTCAGCGCCGAGGCCGCCTTCGCGGGCCTTGGTCGCAAGGTCGACAATGCCCTTGGCGTGATCCGCTACCGACTTCGAGTCTGCGTTGTGCAATGTCGGCAGCATGAGGCCCTTGGGCGTGTCGACAGCGAGCGACAGGTTGACGGTCGGGTGGTAGACGATGCTGTCGCCATCGACCGATGCGTTGAGGAACGCGTGCTCCTGCAAGGCGATTGCCACGGCACGGGTGAAGAACGGCAAGAACGTGAGGTTGACGCCGTGCTTGGCGGCGAATGCGTCCTTGCGACGAGCGCGCAGGTTCCACACACCGGAGCAGTCCACCTCCACCACAGAGGTGAGCTGAGCCATGCCGTGGAGCGACTCCATCATCTTGTCCGCGGTGATCTTGCGGATGCGGGTCATCTTGACCGTCTGGCCACGCAGCTCCGAAACCGTCACCTGCGGTGCCGCGTCGGCGGTGGGGGCGTTCGCAGGCGCAACCGCAGAAGCGGCGGCCGGTGCCGGAATGGATGCCGCCGCATCGAGCACGTCTTCCTTCCGGATGCGGCCACCAACGCCGGTGCCCGTGATCGAAGCGAGGTCCACGCCGCGCTCAGCAGCAAGCTTGCGAACAATCGGGGTCACGTAGCCAGAGGCACTGCTCGACGCCGACACTGCTGCGGGGGCAGCCTCAGCGGCAGGAGCAGGAGCAGGAGCGGGAGTCGGTGCCGGGGCAGCCGGTGCGGGGGCGGCGTCAGCGGCAGGAGCGGGCGCAGCCTCCGCGACAGGGGCAGGTGCTGCGGCCGGCGCGGGGCTCGGCTCGGCGGGCGCTGCGGCCTGGGGCGCTGGTGATCCTGAACCGATGCGGGCGAGAACGGTGCCGACCTCGACGTCGGTGTCCTCCTGAACGAGGATCTCGAGCAGGGTGCCGGCGACCGGCGACGGAATCTCGGTGTCGACCTTGTCGGTCGAGACCTCAAGCAAAGGCTCGTCGGCGGCAACGGTGTCGCCAACGGACTTCAGCCAGCGGGTGACGGTGCCCTCAGTGACCGACTCGCCCAGTGCGGGGAGGGTGACATCGGTCGCGTCGCCACCAGCGGCAGGCGCTGGCGCAGGTACAGCCTCTGCGGTCGGGGCTTCTGCCGGTGCTGGCTCAGCAGCTGCGGGAGCGGGTGCAGGCTCGGAAGTCGGCGCCGGGGCCGCGGTGGGTGCCGGGGCGGCAGGAGCTGCCTCCTGAGGAGCTGCAGGCTGCGCCGGAGCGGCAGAACCGGCCTCGGACGGATCGCCGATGCGGGCGAGAACGGTGCCGACCTCGACGTCGGTGTCCTCCTGAACGAGGATCTCGAGCAGGGTGCCGGCGACCGGCGACGGAATCTCGGTGTCGACCTTGTCGGTCGAGACCTCAAGCAAAGGCTCGTCGGCGGCAACGGTGTCGCCAACGGACTTCAGCCAGCGGGTGACGGTGCCCTCAGTGACCGACTCGCCCAGTGCGGGAAGAGTGACGTCAGTGCTCATGGTGCGATGTCTCCTTGGACTCAGTCGTGCGCGTGCAGCGGCTTGCCTGCGAGGGCCAGGTGGGCCTCTCCCAGTGCCTCGTTCTGCGTGGGGTGTGCGTGAATGAGGGGGGCGACATCTTCAGGGTGTGCCTCCCAGCTGACAATGAGCTGCGCTTCGCCAATCTGCTCGCCGACGCGTGCTCCAAGCATGTGGACGCCCACCACGGGGCCGTCGACCACACGGACCAACTTGATGAATCCCTGGGTGCCGAGGATCTGGCTCTTGCCGTTGCCTCCCAGGTTGTACTCGAGTGCGACCACCTTGTCGTCGCCGTAGGCTTCCTTCGCCTTCGCCTCGGTGAGACCGACCGACGCAACCTCGGGGTTGCAGTACGTGACACGGGGGATGTTTGCTTCGACGATCGGCTGGGGGTTGAGGCCCGCGATCTGCTCGGCCACGAAGATGCCTTGCTGGAAGCCGCGGT
>CAZRHL010000009.1:28833-30800 GCA_964600005.1 uncultured Demequinaceae bacterium | reverse complement strand
GTGGCCTGGCGGCGTGCCGGGATTCGGGGGTGTTGATGGGGGTATTGGCGGGGGGTGTGGGTGAGGTTGGGGTTGCGGAGGTGGAGGTGTTTGCGGGGGTTGTGGTGGGGGTGGCGGTGTTGGTGTGCGCTTCGCCCGATGTCGCCGACCCCCGCAGATCCATGCGCATAGGTTCTCACGACTGCAGCCCGGTGATCGTGTCGGATGGCGTGTGGGCCGGCTCATCGGCCTTCGCGGCCGCTCCGGCCGCTCCGGTCGCCCCGGTCGCCCCGGCGTCGGCCAGCGAGGCGACCCCGCTGTCGTCCCCGCCACGACGTCACAATCGGTTTTCCACAGATCATGGCGAATCGTCACCACATGTCAGTGGGTGCTGTTTGAATGTATTTGTGAACGTTTGGCCGCAGGAGTTGTCGCAGATCGCTGATGCGATCGCCGAACTCGCGCGCCGTGATGTCGCGGGTTTGGGGCATGACGACCTTCTCGCCGCTCACGAGGAGGTCACTCGGCTGGGGCGGTTTGCGAGTGCTTTGCAAGCGCGGTTCTCCAGCGAGATTGCGAGGCGTTCATCGGCGGACCTTCCCGGCGGTGGCTTGGCCCGGCAGCAAGGTTTCGGAAGTGCTGGCGCGTTGATCGCGAAGGCGACCGGAACTACCCAGGCGCAGGCGCGCCGGTCCATCGAGGCAGGCCAGGCAATTGCGCCTCGTGTGCCCGAGGCTGCTCCTCCATACCCGGCGATCGCGGATGCGGTTCTTGCCGGAGTTATGTCGGTCGACATAGCCGGGATTATCGCGTCGGGCCTCGACTCGATCACGGACTCCATGCCGAGCCGCGAACTCCATGATCTTGAGGCGCGACTGGTCAACCGAGCTCAGCGCATGGGTGTGAATGAGGTGCGGCGCATGGTTGCGAGGGCCATCGCACGCGCCGATGTCGCGCGCCTTGAAGAGCGTCAACAGCGCCAATACGAGGAGCGCTATCTCACCTGGAGCGAGGATCACACGGGCATGGTGACGCTGAGCGCCCGCTTGGACACCGTCACTGCGGCCCCGTTGCGCACTGCGATCGAGCAAATCGTGACGCATGACTTCCGTGCGCGACGCGAGCAGGACCCACAAGAGGCGGACCAGCGCACGGTCGGGCAAATGCGTGCAGACGCTCTCTTTTCGATCTGCCGCCACGCGATTGGCTGCGCTGGTACCGAGCAGGCCGGCATCCGCACTGCGCTCGTGGTGAGGATCGATCGGAAAGACCTCGAGGCAGGCGGCGGCGTTGGAGAGATCGACGGGGTGAGTCAGCCGATCTCAGTGGGTCAACTCCGGCGCATTGCAGGAGACGCAGGCGTCATTCCAGCCGTGCTCGGTGGTCCGAGCGAGATTCTGGACCTGGGGCGAACGGTTCGGCTGTTTTCTCGAGCCCAGCGGCTTGCGATGCTCGAAAGGGATGGCGGTTGTGCAAAGTGTCACGCGCCACCTGAGCATTGCGAGGCGCACCACATTGAGTGGTGGGACTCAGGCGGCAGATCGGATCTGGGCAACGGGGTCATGTTGTGCACACGATGTCACCACGATGTGCACCGGCAAGGGTGGGGCATCAACGCAACTCCGAGTCGCGTGGAGTTCGTGCCACCGCGATCAATCGACCCTGAGCGGCGACCGAGGATCGGAGGTGTTGCTGCTCTTGACGTTGAGCTGAGTGCGGATCGTGCAGCGTGAGGGCGTCCGCGCCACGTGACCTTGAGGTGAGCATGGATGCGCTGTCTGGGAGCGTCCGCACCGCATGGCCTTGGAGAGAGCATGGATCGTGCAGCGTAGGGGGGAGTGCGCGATCTAGAAGGCGCTTCGAACACCGTCCGAGCGCCTGAGGGGGGAGAGCAGGCGCGGGGGCCCCCCCCCGGTCGTCCAAAACCGCGGGCCCCGCCGCCAGGACGGGAGCCAAACCGGAACCGGGGGGCGCCCCGGCCCCTGTTA
>CAZRHL010000009.1:25182-28823 GCA_964600005.1 uncultured Demequinaceae bacterium | reverse complement strand
TACCACGGTTGGTGCGCGGGTGGGGGGATCGCCGGCGCGCGGCCCGCCGCCTGGTCGACAAACGGGGGGGGCCGCGCGACTAGGACGAGAGCATCACGGAACGGGGAGGCCGCCGTTCACGTTGATCGTCTCGCCAATCACATAGCTCGACTCCGGTGATGCGAGGAACACGTACGCAGGGGCAAGTTCCACCGGCTGGCCCATGCGGCCAAGCGCGGTGTTCTCGCCGAACACCTCAAGCTTCTCCGGCGGCTGCCCTTCGGTGACCTGAAGAGGAGTCCAAATAGGTCCAGGAGCTACCGCGTTGACTCGAATGCCACGCTCGGCCAGCTGATTCGCAAGGCCCTTTGTCCATCCGTTGATCGCCGCCTTGGTCGCGGCGTAGTCGACGATGACGGGTGACGGCTTGTACGCCTGGACAGACGTCGTGTTGATGATCGCCGAACCAGCAGGCAGTTGGGGGAGCGCCTCCTGCGTGATCCAGAACATCGCATACAGGTTCGTCTTGATCGTCTTGTCAAACTCCGCAGGGTCGAGTTCCTCAAGCGTCGTCGAGTAGATCTGGTGACCGGCGTTGTTCACGAGGATGTCGAGTCCTCCCAGCTCCTTAATCGCGTCGTGCACGAGCCCGCGGCAGAACGCCTCATCCCGCAGATCGCCAGGCAACAGAGCGACCTTGCGCCCCGCTTCGCGTACCAGTCGAGCAACGTTCTCAGCGTCCTCCTGCTCGGCAGGCAAGTAGTTGATCGCGACGTCCGCTCCTTCGCGCGCGAAAGCAATAGCGACAGCAGCGCCGATGCCCGAGTCTCCGCCTGTCACGAGTGCGCGACGCCCCACAAGTCGGCCCGTACCGCGATACGAGGTCTCGCCATGGTCGGCGCGTGGTGTCAAGTCCTCCGCACTGCCTGGGAAAGGCTGAGATTGCTTCTGGGGCTTGATCTCAGCGAAGCGCTCGGCGGGGTTGTCGAACGTCAGTTGGTCGAAAGCCATCGGCGTCTCCTTGCTCGTTCGGGGAGTGGATCGTGCTGTTGGGGTGGAGCGCCCGCAAGCGCCCGACACTCCCTGAACCACGGCGCCGAAAAATGTTGTCCCAATCCGCCAAAGTTTCTCGCTGAGTGAAACGGAAGAAGTGGGCATTTCGCCCAAAATGCTGGGGCCAGAGTGAAGCACGACACGCCTGTGACAAATGTGACCTACGCCACTTTCCAAACTTGAGAATCGCTGAAGAGCTTGTTCTGCAAAGCCCCGCAGGTTACGCCATGATGTGCCTGTGGTCGCAAACCGACGGCCACGAACCGGGGGCGTTTTTCGGGCTTAGGTTTCCGGGCCGTTCTGGCGGGCAGGACCGCCTGGGCGCGTCTGAGATTCCTGTCCTCGTCCCTCTTAACCGAGGAGGACACCATGGACAAGTGGAAGATTGTTGCAGAGAGCAAGATCGCTCGTGTTGGCGCAAGCGCCGCCACTCTGATCGCCGTCGCCACGGTCGTCGGCGCCGGTTGGAAGTGGGGCTGAGCCATCCTCGACGCGCGGGTGACGTGAGGCAGTTCCTATGACGCCACCCGCGCGTCTGCTTCCCTACATCGGAGTCATTGCCGCTCTCGGCGCTGCAGCGCTCGTCTCTGTGGCGCTTCTGACTCCGTGGGAAAGCGCCATCAGCGCGGACATGCGCTTGGCGATTCTCTTTCTGATCGTTGCCGCAATCGCGGGCGAGGTGATGCCCGTCCGCTTGATGCGGATCGATGGCGAGATGCGGACGCTCTCCGCATCCACCCCCTTTGTACTTGCCTTGCTCGCGGTGTCGGGCATCGCTGTTGCGGTCTGCGTCCAGCTTGTTGCCAGCGTCGCCGACGATGTCATTAACCGCAGGTCCTTTCCGAAGTTTGCCTTCAACTCGGGCCAATACGCCATGAGTGTCTTCGCCTCAGGTATCGCCTTCGCGACCTTTGCGGGAGTCGACCCCTTCGGACGCCGTGAGGAGTTCCACGCGGCGCAAATCGTTCCGCTGCTCGCAGCGGGCGCGATCATGATTGCCCTGAACTGGTGCCTTGTCGCCGGCGTGGTCTCCATCGTCTCCGGGCAGACGTTTCTTGGCGTGATGCGCGAGGACGCGCGCGATTACCTCGTCGTCAATGTCGTGTTGCTCAGCGTCGGCACCATTGCGGCACTCATCACGTCCGAAGGCCTGGGCGCGCTGCTTCTTCTCGCCGCACCGGTGATTGCCGCACACTTCTTTGCCGCGGCCTCAGCGCGCCATGCGCACGATGCCATGCATGACAAACTCACTGGTCTCGGCAACCGGACAAAACTGGCATTCGTTCTTGACCAGGCGCTCGGCGTCCAGCGAGCCGAGCGGAGTTTTGGTCCGGCCCTTCTCCTGTTCGACCTCGACCACTTCAAGCACATCAACGACGCCCTCGGCCATCCCGTTGGCGACAAGATCTTGTGCGTGGTGGCTGAGCGACTCACGGCCGCCGCGCCAGATGGCGCCTCGATCCATCGGCTCGGAGGCGACGAGTTCGCAGTCGTGATCCAAGCCGACCTCGGTGACGTTCGTCAGGCCGCGCACGATCTCGCGATGACCTTCGACAGCCCGATGCCGGTCGACCACCTTGAGCTCCTCGTCCGCGCCAGCGTTGGCATCGCCCTCTCGCCCCAACACGGCCGCGACGTCGCGACGCTCATGAAGAACGCTGATATCGCCCTTTACCAGGCAAAAGTCGAGCGCGACCGCGTGACAACGTTCTCCCCGGACCTCGACGTCAACTCGGTTGAGAAACTGAAGATCCTCGCCGAGCTCCGTGCAGCCATCGAGGACGATCAGCTTCAACTCGTCTACCAGCCGCAGGTCGACCTCGTCACCAATCGAACGGTTGGTATCGAAGCGCTTGTCCGATGGCATCACCCAGAGCGCGGACTCGTCCCGCCCGACGAGTTCATCCCGCTTGCAGAGAACTCCGGCGTGATCTTCCACCTCACCGCCTACGTGCTGAACTCTGCGCTCCGACAAACCCGTCAATGGCGCGACGCCGGCCACGACATCCGCATCGCAATCAATCTCTCGGCCCGCCACCTGTCGGATCTCGCGCTCCCCGACAACGTGTGGGACGCCGCGATCCGCCACGGCGTGCCGCTCGACAGGCTCGTCCTTGAGGTGACCGAAACCGGCATCCTCTCCGACCCCGCCCGCGCGGACACCGTCATTCGATCTCTGCGCGAACTGGGCGTCGAAGTCTCGATCGACGACTACGGCACCGGCAACGCCTCGCTCAGCTACCTCAAGCGCCTCGCGATCGATGAACTCAAGATCGACCGCTCGTTCGTCAGCAACGTTCGCACCGACGACCACGACCGCATCATCGTCCGGTCGACGATCTCCCTCGCGCTCGAACTCGGCCTCCGCGTCGTTGCCGAAGGCATCGAAGACGAGCAGACCACCGAGATTCTCCGTGAGCACGCGGGCGTGATCGGCCAGGGTTACCACCTCGGCCGTCCCCTCAGTGTGGACGAGATGACCCAGCGGCTCGAGCAAGAACTCCACGCCGCCGCCGTCGCCAAGGATTCGTGACAGTGCTCGTTGTCGTCTGGTGCCTCGTCGGCCTTGCATCGCCCCTGCTCGTCGGGCGTTGGCCAGCCGGCTTGCT
>CAZRHL010000009.1:20829-25082 GCA_964600005.1 uncultured Demequinaceae bacterium | reverse complement strand
GACTACTGGGCGTGGCCCGAGCCGCTGCCCTTTGCCAACACCTTCAGCGTGGGCGACATCCTCATCGTCATCGGCGCTTTCGTCGCGGCGTGGATGGGAGCGGAGCGCATCGGGCGTCGTTCCGACGCCGCAACGGGCCCCGAAGACGACGCAGATCCCTGAAAAAGGGGCACACCGCTCAACAGGCGACGACGACGGCGTCGGCTACAGCTGCCGAACCACCCGCGCCGGGTTCCCAGCGACCACCACACGCGGCGGAACGTCCTTGGTGAGCACCGATCCCGCGCCAACAACAGCGCCATGGCCCACCGTCACACCAGGGCACACGACCACCGAGCCGCCGAACCACACGTCGTCCTCGATCGTGATCGGCAACCCAATCTCCCAGCCCTCACGCCGAAGCTCGACATCGAGGGAATGGTTGGGCGTATAGAAGCGGGCACCCGGTCCAATGAGCACGTTGTTGCCAATGGTGATCCGGCCCGACCCGATCGCCTGGAAGTCAGCGTTGATGAACACGTTCGAGCCGATCGACACACGCTCCGCATACTCGATCGAGATCGGAGGGCGGATATCGAGGCCCGGCCCACACGACTCGAGCATGTCGGCAAACGCCGCCGTATGCGCCTCCGGGTCCTCGTGGTAGCGCGCGCTCACTTCGCGGCACACGGCAAGCGTCAACCGCTGCAACTCGACCAGCTCGGGCCCGGCGCGATACTTGAACCAGTCGTCTGCGCGCATCTTCTCGAGCTCGCTGCGCGTCGAGTCCTCACGCGGGTATTCGTTCTTGCGCCGCTGCCAGTCGTGGGTCACGGGGCCTCCTTCTCTCGTCATCTTGCCGCACAGGTGCTACGCCCGGGGCCGACGCTCGTCCCGGTTGAGTCGCGGCCACGCCACTACAGCGGCCGAGGAATCGGCGTCGGGTCGACATTGACCCCGAGGTCGGTCAACAGGCTGCGCACCCGCTCCTCAATTGCGTCACGAACCGGCCGCACCGCGTCGAGACTGTTCCCAGGTGGCGCCTCGAAATCCCAATCGAGGTAGCGAGGGCCCGGAAAATGCGGGCACGTGTCGCCGCAGCCCATGGTGACGACAGTGTCGGCGGCACGAATGTCTTCGTCGGACCACCGCTTGGGCCGCTCGCCGGCGATGTCGATCCCCAGCTCAGCCATCGCCTCGATCGCATACGGGTTGAGAGCGTCGGCCGGTTCGGAACCGCCTGAGATGCCGGTGGCCTGGTTGCCCGCCAAGTGGCGGAAGAAGCCGAGCGCCATCTGAGACTTGCCTGCGTTGTGCACGCACAGGAAGACGACGGTGGGGCCGACGGGTGGGTCGGCGCCGGCGTCGGGCGCGTCGACAGCCTCGGGTGCCTGCGCGTCGACAGCCTCGGGTGCCTGCGCGTCGAGCGGCTCTGTCACGGGGGCCTCCTCCATTGGTGCGGGACTCACAGCGGTGACGGGACGGCCGTGATCGTGCGCGGCTATGTCGATGATAGGCGTGACGTCGCCGCAGCGGCCGTCTCTGCCTGGGTAACAACGATCGGCCGCGCGCCAATCCCCGCCGTGACATTTTCCGGGCCATGCTGGAGGCGAGGACCACATGCGTCACATGCAAGGAGGTCACGTGAGCGTCATCAATGGAGCGATGTATGTCGCCGGCAAGCACGCCGCGGACGTCGACGATCTCGACAGCGTCGCGGCCAAGCTCAAGCCCGGCAAGAGTTTCGTGTGGCTCCACCTCCACGCACCCACCGAACCGGAGCTCCGCCACCTCCAAGAGGTGTTTGGCGTCCACGTCCTTGCGATCGAGGACGCGCTCGAGCGCAATCAGCGCTCAAAGATTGAGCGCTACGGGGACGGGCTTGCGTGCGTCGCGAGGGCGGTGCGCTACGACGACTCGACCACAGACGTCATGTTCAGTGACATCCACATCTTCCAAACAGCATCGGCGCTCATCGCCCTCACCTTTGACGACGCTGCCGACGTGAGCAAGGTGCGCACTCGCCTCGATGACGAACCCACGGTGACGCGACTAGGTCCCGATGCGGCGCTTTACCTTGTGCTTGACGAGATCGTCGACACGTATGGGCCGGTGACTCAGAAACTTGAAGACGACATCACCGAGGTTGAGGACGACGTCTTCGCAGAGGACGCCCGCGCCACGATCGCCCACGACATTTACGAGCTTCACCGCAAAGTGATCGCTGTCGAACGCGCCGCACGGCCCCTCTCCGACGTTCTTGACGAGATTCGTGGCAGAGCTCGCGAACGGGAACTCGACGAGGAGCTCCGCCGCCTCTTCCGGACGGTCCACGACCACGCACTTCGGACAGCGGAGCGCCTCGACACGTACCGGTCGATCCTCGACAACACCCTCAACACGCACCTTGCCGTCGTCACTCAGCGGCAGACCGACATCAGCATCAAGCAGAACGATCAGACCAAGAAGATCTCGGCCTGGGCCGCCGTCTTGTACGCGCCATCTCTTGTCGGCTCGATCTATGGCATGAACTTTCGCCACATGCCCGAACTCCACTGGGTGCTCGGATACCCCCTTTCATTAGGACTAATGGCCGGACTCGGCGTCGGATTGTGGGCAGTTTTCCGGAAAGCCAAGTGGTTGTAGCGTCGGACATCTGCTCCTGCGACGCGCGGCGGCGTACGGTGGACAAATGGCGACGCTCAGAGCCGTGCGAGCCGATATCACGACGCTCGCTATCGACGCGATTGTGAACGCCGCGAACCCCTCGCTCGTGGGTGGCGGGGGAGTCGACGGCGCGATTCACCGTGCCGCGGGCCCTGGACTCGACGCTGAGTGCCGCACGTTGGGGGGCTGCGAAGTGGGCCAAGCCAAGGCGACCCACGGGTACGACCTCCCGGCTCCGTGGGTGATCCACACCGTTGGGCCGATCTGGCGCGGCGGCACCGATGGCGAGGCGGCATTGCTGGCCCAGTGCTACCGCTCGGTGATGGCCGTCGCCGAAGGTCTCGGCGTGCGCGACATCGCAATCCCCTCGATCTCGACAGGGGTGTACGGGTATCCGATCGAACAGGCAGCTCGCATCGCTGTGCGCGAAGTGAAGGCCGCCTTGCGAGTGGCGGCGTCAGTCCATGACGTGATCTTCTGTTGCTTCTCGGCCGAGGACAAGAATGTGTACGAGGCCGTTCTTCGCGAGGAGTGCTAGCGCAGACGTGACGGCGGAGCGAGGCGCTCGCGCGTCCGCTTGACCGCGGTTCGAACACATGTTCGAATGGGCGCATGCGGTGGCAAGGTCAGACCCTCGATGAGGAGCAGGTCGACGCCCTTCCAGGCCTCGCCCGCCTCAATACCCTGATCCGTTCTGTCCGCACCCCTGAGTTTGCTGGCATCACCTTTCATGAGGTGGCGGCGAAGTCGGCCCTCAATCGGCAGCAGCCGGGCAGTTCCGTGCCGTTCGGTTGGACCATCAACCCATACCGTGGCTGCTCGCACGCCTGTGTCTATTGCTTCGCGCGCTCGACGCACACGTACCTCGACCTTGACGCAGGGCGAGATTTTGACAGCCAGGTGATCGTCAAAGTGAACGTGGCTGAGGTGCTGAGGCGTGAACTCGCACGGCCATCATGGAAACGCGACCATGTGGCGCTCGGCACCAACACGGATCCGTATCAGCGCGCCGAAGGCAGGTACCAGCTGATGCCAGGAATCATCGCGGCACTTGCCGACGCCGGCACGCCCTTCTCGATCCTCACCAAAGGCACGTTGCTTCGTCGCGACCTGCCCCTGCTCGTCGATGCGGCAACATCCGTCGACGTCAGTCTCGCCATGTCGATCGCGGTCTACGACGACGAACTCCAACAGTCGGTGGAGCCCGGCACCCCCACGGCAACCGCACGT
Source organism: uncultured Demequinaceae bacterium (assembly GCA_964600005.1). GTDB lineage: Bacteria > Actinomycetota > Actinomycetes > Actinomycetales > Demequinaceae > Demequina. The sequence continues at coordinate 21,206 of CAZRHL010000009.1, read as the reverse complement.
CTCGCGACAGTGACTGCCGCAGCGGAAGCCGGCTTCAGCGTCGGCGTCTTCCTCATGCCGTTGCTGCCGTATCTCACAGACGGTGAGGAGCAGCTCGATGCGGCGCTCGCGCGCGTGGCCGACGCTGGTGCGAGTTCGGTTTCGTATTCGGCTCTTCACCTGCGGCCCGGGGTCAAGGAGTGGTTCGCGCAGTGGCTCGCGCGGGAACGGCCAGCGCTTGTGCCGAAGTATCGGGCGCTCTATGGCGACGGCGCCTACGCGCCTCGCTCGTACCGAGATTCGCTCGCGGCTCGCATCAAGCCCCTCATCCGCAAGCACGGACTTGCGCGTCACGAGGATGATCCGATGTCTCGCCTCACCACACGGGATGAGAACGG
>CAZRHL010000009.1:17782-20729 GCA_964600005.1 uncultured Demequinaceae bacterium | reverse complement strand
GCAGGCGCGGGTCCGGGCGCGGGTGCGGGTGTTGCGCGGGATGCGGCGTCGCGCGGGCCGCGGTCACGTTCGCAATGGGAGGCGGCGACCCTGTTCTAGGGCGTGGCGTGCGCGTGTCTTCACTCGACTCGACTGCGGAAGCTAGACCCCGAGCTGCCGGAACAGCTCCGCCCGATTGGCGAGGATCGTTGCCCGGTGTCCCGCCACCCAATCGCCAGAGAACCCGCGGGGCACGATCTCCGTGAACTGCACCGACATCGCCCACAGCCGGTAGAGGGTCAACCTCGCGTGAGCGGCAGGATCGAGTCCAGACGCGGTGCCCGACGCGTCGTCCCACCGGTCTGACCCGCCCGCAGCGACGTAGCCGGCAATGTAGGCGCTCTCGTTCCGGCCCGTGTTCATTGACTCTGAACCGCAGAAATCCTGCAGTCGGTCGCCAAACAGCGCCCGCTCGAAGTCGACCACCCCGAACACCTCGCCGGTCGCGGGGTCGAGCAGCACGTTTCCGGGCCACAGGTCGTTGTGAACCAAGTGCGGCTCGGTGACCTCGTCCAGATGTGGCCGTACCGCCTCGACCGCCGCGAGCAGGCGTTCGGGTTCGATGTCGACACCCCATTCCGCGGCGTCGGCCACTGCCGCGGCAAACAAAGCGTCGATGAACTCGGGCCATGTCTGCGCGCCCAAGGCGAAGTCTCGCGCCGGGTAACCGAAGCGTCGGCCGGTCACCCGCTGCATCGCGGCAACAACCTCGCCCACCCGCGCCCATGCCCGGTCGTTCGCCGCGGGTGACATCTCGGTCGTCACCGTGTCCCACGGGGTGCCGGGGATGCGGGTCATCACCACGGCGTCGACGTCGGCGATGCTCCGAGAGAAGTCGCTGTGCAGAACGCGCGGAGCGGGCACCCCTTCGATGTCAGCAAGCCGCTCGAGCATGTCCCGCTCGGCGCGAAGCATGTCGTGTTCATACGTGAGCAGCGGTGTGCGGCCGTCTGGCAGTGCACGCTCCGGAACTGACGTCTTCACCACGAGATCCGTCCCGTCGGTGAGCCTCGCCGCTTGGACCGCCGAGAACGTCCCGCCCGAGAGCAGCTGGTGCGATGCGACCGCGCCCAAAGGTGCGAGAAGTTCGCGAAGCTCGGCCTCGTTGAGGGGGCGTTGAGTGGGCAGCAGCGACGGCGTCGGCGATGACATGAGATCAGCGTAGAACGGTGACGCCGACGCTGGAATAGGCGCTCGTGCAGCCGCGCCGATGGCGAGCGAATCGCCAACCCGACAACGCCCACGGATTCGCGCCCACACCGCCGCCTGGTCCGCGCCCACACCGCCGCCTGGTCCGCGCCCACACCGCCGCCTGCTACGCTTGACCGTTGTGGAACGCCATTGAGTGTTCCTACGTCGCGGATTGCTTCTCCTTCTCGCCGCCCCGAGCACTGGCTCGATAAGCGCGGCTCGTAGAAATTCTCTTCGGCGAACGAGCGCGGAAGCCTCCGCGATTCGCCACCACTGTCGGTACCTCCTCGGCGCCTCCGCGCGCCGTGCGCCGACTGTTGCCCGAAAGGCACTCATGTCTTTGTCCTTCGCCGATCTCGGCGTGCCCACCCCCTTGACCGACGTTCTCGACCGCGAGGGCAAGTCAATGGCGTTCCCCATTCAGGAAGACACCCTTCCTGACACCCTTGCTGGTCGCGATGTGCTCGGCCGTGGTCGCACAGGGTCCGGCAAGACCCTCGCATTCTCCATTCCTCTTGTCGCCCGCCTTGGTCGCGCCGGTGGTCGGGCCCGTCCCGGTCAGCCCCGCGCTCTCGTGCTCGCTCCCACCCGTGAGCTTGCGACGCAGATCGACGCGGTGATCGCCCCGCTCGCCGCCGCATATGGTCTGCGTACCGCCACAATCTTTGGCGGCGTGAGCCAACAGCGCCAAGAGCGCGAGCTGCGCGCTGGCGTCGACATCGTCGTCGCGTGTCCCGGTCGTCTCGAGGACCTCATGCGTCAGCGCCACGTGCGCCTTGACGCGGTCGAGATCACCGTTCTCGATGAGGCTGACCACATGGCCGACCTCGGATTCCTTCCGGGTGTCACCCGCATCATGGAAGCGACCCCTGAGCGGGGCCAGCGCCTGCTTTTCTCAGCCACGTTGGACAACGGCGTCGACAAGCTCGTGCGCCGCTTTCTTCACACCCCTGTGACGCATGCCGTCAAGGAGGCTGACGGTCCCGTCGAGGCGATGACCCACCACGTGTTCCACGTCAACGGCACCGAGGCGAAGCGCCAGGTGGTTGAGGCGCTTGCCTCTGGCCTTGGCCGTCGCATCCTCTTCACACGCACCAAGCATCAGGCGAAGAAGCTCGCCGCGAATCTCACGGCTGCCGGCATCCCCGCCGTTGACCTGCACGGGAACCTGTCGCAGCGTCAGCGTGACCGCAACCTTGCTCTCTTTGGCGGCGACACGCACCGCGTTCTCGTCGCCACTGACGTTGCGGCCCGCGGGGTGCACGTTGACGGCGTGGAGCTGGTTGTTCACGTTGACCCGCCCGCTGAGCACAAGGCGTACCTCCACCGCTCCGGCCGTACCGCGCGTGCGGGTTCCGCAGGCGACGTCGTCACCGTGGTGTTGCCCGAACAGCAGCGCGAGACTGCGCACCTGCTCCGCAAAGCGCAGATCGGCGTTCGCCCCCAGACTGTCAACGCTCAGTCGGGCGTCGTGTCCGACCTCGTGGGCGAGGTGGCGCCTTACCGCGTCGTCGCACCCGAGGTGCTTGAGCCTGTTCGTGGGGGCAGCGGCCGACGCCGTGGCTCCGGCGGACGTCCCGGCGCACCGGCCCGTTCGGGTCGCCACCAAGGTGGCGGTTCGCGTGACGGCCAGAGCCGGGCCGCTGCTGGCTCGGGCCGCGCAGGCGGTGGCGAGGGTCGCGGCTCGGGTGGCCAGAATCGTCACGCGGGTGGCCAG
>CAZRHL010000009.1:15212-17682 GCA_964600005.1 uncultured Demequinaceae bacterium | reverse complement strand
GGTGGCCAGGGCCGCGGATCCGGTGGCCAGAATCGCGCCAACTCGAATGGCGGACGCCGCCAGCCGGCGATGTCATCTCGCTGACTTGGCGGGCGATGTCAGCCCGCTGACGCGGCAGGCTGGCCGCCGGCACTGTTGAGGTCGAGTCGATTCGGCTGGCGACGACCACGCGGCCCGACTCCAGCGTCTTCCCGCGCGCGCGTCGCGACGGACTCGCTGCCGCCGCGTCGGTGCCCGTCACAACGACGCCTCGAGGCGCGTCTCCTCCCAACCGGGGGGCGACGCGCCTCTTCGCGTTGAGCGCCGATGGCACGCCCTCCTGATAATTTGTTCGGCATGCCGAACTTTCCTGACACCGCCCCCGAAGTGGCGTCAGCGTCGGCGCGTCAACCAAAGCCCGAACGCGGTCTCTGGCGGCTCCTCGGCCCTGCCTTCGTCGCCTCAATCGCGTACGTCGACCCCGGCAATGTCGCAGCGAATCTGAGCGCAGGCGCGGAGTACGGCTACCTCCTCGTGTGGGTGCTCGTCGTCGCGAACGCGATGGCCGTGCTCATCCAGTACTTGAGCGCGAAGCTCGGCCTCGTCACTGGCCGCTCGCTCCCCGAACTGCTCGGCGAGCGCCTGACCCGTTGGCCACGTGTTGCGTACTGGGTGCAAGCCGAACTCGTCGCGGCAGCGACGGACGTCGCCGAGGTCGTCGGCGGCGCGATCGCGCTCAACCTGCTCTTCGGCATCCCGCTGGTGTGGGGCGGCGCGATCACGGGCGTCATCTCAATGGTCTTGCTCATGATTCACACTCGCCGCGGGCAGCAGCCGTTCGAGTTCGTCATCATCGGCTTCCTTGCCATCATCGCGGCAGGCTTCCTGGCGGGGCTGTTCGTCAGTCCCGTTGACTGGGCCGGCGCTGCAGGCGGCCTTGCGCCGCGCTTCGGTGATTCCGGCACGGTGCTTCTCGCCGCATCGATGCTCGGCGCCACGGTGATGCCGCACGCGATCTATCTCCACTCGTCGCTCTCGCGAGACCGCCATCTCCCGGCCTTCCGTGCGGATGGCCGCACTGAACGGGATGACCCACTCCAGGCGCTGCTCGACGCCGAAGACCACCAGCGTCGGCTGCCGCGACTGCTTCGCGCGACCAAGGTCGACGTGCTCTATTCGCTCGTCATCGCAGGCTCCGTCAACATCGCGATGTTGCTGCTTGCCGCTGCGGCGCTGCCCGGGGTCGAGGGCACTGACACGATCGAAGGGGCGCATCGCGCAATCGAGGATGCGCTGGGGCCTGCGATCGGCGTGATCTTTGCGATTGGTCTGCTCGCCTCGGGCCTCGCCGCCACGTCCGTCGGTGCATATGCGGGCGCGATCATCATGGGCGGGCTCATTCACAAGCGGATCCCATTGCTCGTGCGCAGGCTCGTCACGGTTGTGCCCGCGCTCGTCATCCTCGCGTGGGGTCTCGATCCCACCCGTGCGCTGGTGCTGAGCCAGGTGGTCCTCAGCCTTGGCATTCCGTTCGCGCTTGTTCCGCTCGTCAAGCTGACGGCATCGCGACTGGTGATGGGCCGTTATGCAGCGTCGCGGGTGGTGACCGCGATTGCGTGGCTTGTCGTGGCTCTCATCGTCGGGCTCAACGTCGCGCTCATCGTCATCACCTTTGCCGGCTAGGCGTTAGCGGCAGGGGAGCACCCAGAGGGCGGCTCGGTCACCTTCTGCAAGAGCGATGCCGACGCTGCCGACAGTTGTCGTGCCGTCCTCGCCCACGGTGAGGACAGCGTCGGGCACAATGCCGAGCTCTGCGAAACGGCGCAGGCGATCGGGGTCTGCGTCCGAAATGCGCGCCACGGTGTAGGTGCCGGCGGTGGCGTTGGCGAGAGACAAGGCCTCCGGCCGACGCTCCGCGCCTTCCTCCGTGGGAATCGGGTCGCCGTGCGGGTCGCGTGTCGGGTGACCGAGGCGGGCATCGATCGCTGCGATGAGGCGGTCGCTGACTGCGTGTTCGAGCACCTCGGCTTCATCGTGAACCTCGTCCCAGTCGTAGCCGAGTTCCTGGACCAGGTAGGTCTCGAGCAGGCGGTGGCGGCGCACCATCGTGACCGCGTGCGCGCGGCCAGTGGAGGTGAGCGTGATCCCGCCGTATGCGACGTGGTCGACGAGGCCTTGCTCGCGGAGCTTCTTGATGCCGTCGGAGGCCGTCGACGTGCGCACCCCCAGACGCTCAGCGAGTGCGGTCATCGCCACGGGTCCGTGTGACCACTCCTGGAGAGTCCAGATGCACTTCAGGTAATCCTGGGTGGACTGGCTGAGGTTCGAAACCGCCATGGCCGCAGTCTAGGAGGCCGTGCGTGACTCGCTCCATTGGTTCCTCCGCTCGCGCGCCGCGGCGGTGCTGGACACTCCAACAACTCACCGCAAACGCCTCGCGGCGGTGCTGGACACTCCAACAACTCACCGCAAACGCCTCGCGGCGGTGCTG
>CAZRHL010000009.1:0-15112 GCA_964600005.1 uncultured Demequinaceae bacterium | reverse complement strand
CGCGGCGGTGCTGGACACTCCAACAACTCACCGCAAACGCCTCGCGGCGGTGCTGGACACTCCAACAACTCACCGCAAACGCTGGTGGGGGTGGGTTACAGGTACATCGGCGTGAGCTTCTCGTACTCCTCGACGGGTGCGCCGCGCATACACAGCTCGATGATCTCGCGACCCAGCGGGTCGAGCTCCGAAGTGAGGAACTGCTGCAGCTCGGAACGGAAGAAGCCGCTGAGAATCCGGCACCCTTCGTCGTAGGCGACGACGCCCATCGAGGACTGCAACTCTGGACGCAACAAGGATCGCCGCACGGGCTGTCCGTCGAGAGAGATCTCCTTGGGCGTGTAGCCGAACAGCGGACAGCGCGCGGGTTCGAGCTGGTCGGCGCGCACTCGTCCGCCACCCTTGCGGGCAAGCCACTCGCGGGTGAGCCATTCGGCTGAGAAGCCCACGTTGTAGCTGCCGATGTGCTGGTTTGGCGTCAGCACATAGCGCGTGTGATTGAAGGTGAGGATCTGCTTGAGCAGAAGGTTCGCGGCCGCCACCTTGGTGCCCGTCGAGAACGGCCAGTATGAGCCGACGCCCTCGGACACCATGCCACCGTGCTCAAGCGTGTTGACGGCGTCCGCTGCCTCACCGATCGACGGGTTCTTGTCGCCGCGCGGTGCGACGAGGCGCCACAGCCACGCAATCGCCGGGGGCACAAAGTGGGTCATGCCCATGATTCCGTAGGAAGGCTTGTCGGCCGTGCACGCCGGCATGCGGACGCCAAAGGTGCGCACGTCCACGGGTTCGGGCGTGCTGACGACGTTCGTGATGTGCGAGCGAGGGATGACGACGCGCGGGTTGGGGCAAGGCTTGCCCGTCGAGTCGAGAGTGTGCTCCCACGGCAAGGCCGTGGCGTCAGGCACGGCATGGATGTTGAAGAACACGAGCGGCTGCTCGGGGTGGATGCAGGCCCGCTCGAAGTTCACGTCTTCGCCGTACTGCTTGAGGTTGTCGACGCGCACAAACCAGCCGTCTTCGGCATCGGCCACGACCATGCGACCGTCGCCGGTCTGTACGGCTGGGTGGCACAGCGTCATGTCGTCCGTCACGGGAGCGAGCTCACAGGACTCAGACAAAGTGATGTGATACGGCTCGCCCGTCACCGTGTTGACGCCAAGAAGGATGCGGCCGTCGGCTTCGCGGCGCAGGTCCTGACACATCTCGGACTTTCCGCCACCTGAGGCGCCCTCATGCATGACGATCGTCTCGTTGTCGTACGGGGTTGTCACACGCACCGAGGAGGCATGCGCGGTGATCCAGCCTTCGGTCTCGCCGATGTCGAGCAGCACCGAGAACACGCCCTTCTTGGCACTCGGTCCGGGGTAGAGGTTGTACGCGAAGATCTCGTGAAGAGTCTCCGTGCGGTCGTGGACCACCACCTGCTTGGCATCGAAGTGGGTGTGCCGGAACGGCGGTGCGACGTACAGGATCGAACGCGGAGTGAACGGCCCGATCTCGTCAAAGGTTGTCCAGCCCTGCAGGTCGACGAGCGCGAGCGCGAAGAACGCTGCGTTGAGCGGGACGACCGCGAGCGACGGGGACCCGTACGTGAGGCCACCGGCCTTGAACGGGACGACAACGAGCTCTTGTGTGCCGAGCCAGGCGAAGGTCTCCGCCTTGACGCGGTCAAAGCTCTCGCGAAAGCGATCCTCGTAGCGGGTCTTGTCCGTGGGGCGCGAGTCGGCGATCACCATGCACTCGGGGTCGCGGCGGCGCATGTAGTCCTCGGGATAGTTGACGGCCGCTCCGTTGCGACAGCGGGTCACGGTCGCTTCAGTGATGACGCGATCGCCCGCCACGTAGTCGACCGAGAAGACCGGGCCGCCTTCGGGTCCCAATGCCAGCTGATAGAGCTCAGCGCGGTTCGCGGGGATCACGACGCGCGGGCTTGCGTTGAGCGCATCGCGCAACGCTGCCGGGATGTTGGCGGTCCCGAGCATCGCGGCGAGCAGGGGAGGCGTATCGGGTGCCGGGGTTTGAGTGTCAATGGCAATGGGGTTCACGGACTTGCTCCTTTGGGAGGGGCGCAACACCAGCCGCTGCGCCCGTTTCTTTACGCGGAGTTTGCCGTCTCAAGGGCGTAACAAAACGGGACCTAGGTCCGCGCGCGACCTGAATCGGGCATATCGGACGCGGTCGTTCGTTGACAAAGGAGACGAGCTCACAAGCCCTAAGGCTCGCACCGCACCCGAAAGGAGTCGCATCATGCCGAACCAGTGGAGCGACAAGAGAGAGCGCCAGTACAAGAAGATCAAGGAATCCGAGCTTGACCGCGGTCGCTCAGAGGACCGCGCCGAAGAGATCGCCGCCGCGACGGTTAACAAGACCCGCGCGCGCAAGGGTGAGACCAAGAACTGACCGAGACGCGACCGCGACCGGCGCCGGAGCAGCGACGCGATGGCGCGTGGCCGCCGACGCGAGGAACGGAGGCAGCGCCATGAGGCGAGCGATCCGGGCGGGTGCCAGCTACTCTCCTGAAGGCTTTGACTCGGCGTGCCCGCCGAAACCTTTGCGCATTGCACTCAGCACCTTCTCGGCGTATGCGTCGAGGTCTCGTGACGCAAAGCGTGAGTACAGCGCGGTGGTGAGCACCGGCGTCGGCACGCCCTCGTCGATCGCCGCGATGGAGGTCCAGCGGCCCTCACCCGAGTCCGCCACAACGCCCGAGAACTCGCTGAGGTCCGGCGATGTGTGCAGCGCATCGGCCGTGAGGTCGAGCAGCCATGAGCCAATGACGGAGCCGCGGCGCCAGACCTCTGCGATCTCGTCAACCTTCAGGTGGTACTGGTAGAACTCAGGGTTTGACATCGGCGCAGTCTGCGCCTCGTTTGCCGGGGTCCCGGGCACCCCAGCGTTGGCCGCTTTCAACAGATTGAATCCTTCGGCGTACGCCGCCATCAATCCATACTCGATGCCGTTGTGGACCATCTTGACAAAGTGCCCCGCGCCAACCGGGCCGCAGTGCAGCCACCCCTCTTCGCCAGGGAGAGGTGCGCCGGTCTTGCCCGTTGTGCGCACGGCCGCGTCGATACCCGGTGCGAGCGTGCGAAAAATTGGACTCAGCCGCTCGACCACGGCGTCGTCCCCGCCGATCATGAGAGAAAAGCCGCGTTCCGCACCCCACACCCCGCCTGATGTGCCGACATCGATGAGGTGAAGGCCTTTCTCAGCGAGCGCGGCCGCGTGGCGCAGGTCATCGCGGTAATACGTGTTGCCGCCATCGATGATCGTGTCGCCAGGTTCGAGGACGTCCGCGAGGGAATCAATGACGGCATCCGTTGGCGCGCCTGCCGGCACCATCACCCAGACCGTGCGTGGCGCCTCGAGTGCGGCGGCGAAGCCTGCGAGATCATCCACTGTGCGAGCCCCTTCCGCCGCGAGCGCCTGGACCGAGTCAGGGTTGAGGTCGTAGACCGCAACAGTGTGGCCGCCCTTCATCAGCCGGCGGCTGAGACCTGTGCCCATGCGCCCGAGGCCGACCATGCCGATCTGTTGAGTGGTGGTCATGAGTTCTCCTTCGCTGACGCATCCGCATCGAGAGCGGGTTCGGGGACAGGGTGATGCCAGCCGCCAACGGCGGCGGCGAGGCGATCCGCTTCGGGTGGCCCCCACGTGCCGGGCTCATACGCCACAGCAGGGTGATGATCGACGAGCACACGATCAACAACTCGCCACGCGGCCTCGACGGAGCCGCGCGACGTGAAGAGGGCTCGGTCTCCCGCCATTGCTCCGGCCAGCAGTCGTTCGTACGGCGCGCGCTCGAGCGGGCTTTCAGTGTTCATCATCAGCTCGCGTTGGAGGCCTCGGAACTCTTCGCCAGGGCTCTTGACGCGCGCGGCAAGAGCAATGCGGGACACCGGGCTCAATCGGAACCGCAGGTAATTGGGTCTGTCGTCCTCGTGTGCGTCGTCAAAGAGCTGCTGCGGTGGGCGTTTGAAGTACACGATCACCTCGCCACTCGTGTTCGCAAGCATCTTGCCCGTGCGCAAGAGCCACGGCACGCCCGCCCACCGCCACGAATCGATGTGGAGGCGCACCGCGGCAAAGGTCTCGACATCAGAATCGGCCGCCACTCCCGTCTCCTCTCGGTAGCCGCGGAACTGGCCCCGCACCACATCGTCTCGGGTGAGCGGACGCATCGATCGGAACACCGCCTCCTTCGCGATCTGCACGGCGTCGTATCCCTGATAGGCCGGCGGTTCCATCGCAAGCAGGGCGACGATTTGGAACACGTGGTTCTGAATGACGTCCCGCAGCGCCCCAGCAGACTCGTAGAAAGCGCCGCGCCCCTCCACGCCGAAGTCTTCCGCCAGAGTGATTTGGACGTGATCGATGTACTGCCGGTTCCACACCGGCTCAAGGAACGTGTTCGCGAACCTCATGTAGAGGAGGTTCATGATCTCGTCTTTGCCCAGGTAATGGTCGATGCGATACACCGAGTTCTCGGCGAACGCGGTGCTCACCACATCGTCAAGTTCGCATGCGGAAGCGAGGTCACGACCAAAGGGCTTCTCGACGATGACGCGCCCGTCCTCGTGCAGGCCATGGTCACGAAGGCCGCGGATCACATCGTCAAAGAGCGAGGGCGGGATCGCGAGATAGTGCGCAGGTCTGGTGGAGCCAACCCGCTTGAGTTCCTCGCGCAGGCGAGCGAACGTCGTCGCCTCGGTGTAGTCGCCATCGACGTAGTGGAGGAGTCCAAGCAATGTGTCAAGGTGCGCGTCATCGGGGCCGCCGCGCTCGAGCACGGACTCGCGAGCCCGCTTGCGCAAGTCGTCGGTGTCCCATCCGGAGTGGGCGACCCCCACAACCGGCACCGACAATTCACCTGCCTCGACCATCGCGCGCAAGGCGGGAAAGATCTGCTTGCGTGCAAGGTCGCCACTTGCGCCAAAGAACACGAGGGCGTCTGCGTCCCCCTGGCGAGCGGCTTGTTCGCGTACCGGACGGGCTTGCGACATGGGCCAAAACCTCCAATGGGTGGATGACACGGCCTATTACCCGCAACACGCCAAATTTCGACCTTATGCCCCCGCGCTCATCGGCCGCCTGCGGAATCTTCCGTGCCCCCGCAGTCGTTGCCCCGATGTGGGCCGCACAATTTGCGGCCGCGGAAAGGGAATGACATATGTCCACCTCAACGCAAGCCACACAGCCGCTTGACTCGCTCAGCAGAGCAGGCGTGTCCATTTGGTTGGACGAACTCAGCCGCACGGCCATCCGCGATGGTGCGCTTCGACGCGACGTCGATGAGCGCCATGTTGTCGGAGTGACGACGAACCCGAGCATCTTCGCGAAAGCCGTCAGCGAGTCCGACGCCTATGACGAGCAGGTGCGCGACCTCGCGGCTCGCGGGGTGTCGGTCGATGAAGCGGTCCGGATGATCACGACCGCAGATGTCCGTGACGCATGCGATGTCCTGCAGGACGTGTACGACAGCACGGGCGGAGTCGATGGGCGAGTCTCCATCGAGGTCGACCCTCGGTTCGCCTACGACACCGCTGCAACGATCGCGGAGGCACGACAGCTGTGGTGGCTTGTCGACAGGCCCAACGCAATGATCAAGATCCCTGCCACCAAGGAGGGTCTGCCGGCGATCGAGCAGGCGCTCGCGGACGGCATCAGTGTCAACGTGACGCTCATCTTCTCGCTCGAGCGCTACAACGAGGTGATCGACGCGTACATGGCGGGCTTGCGCCGCGCGGCCGACGCTGGACACGACCTCTCGACGATCGTCTCCGTGGCGTCGTTCTTTGTGAGCCGTGTCGACGCGGCCATCGATGAGAAGCTGCCGCAGGGTCACGTGGCGCGCGGCTCGGCGGCTATTGCGAACGCACGCCTTGCCATGAAGCTGTTCGAAGAGCGCTTCGCTGGCGCTGAGTGGGACGACCTCGCGGCCCTTGCGGCGCACCCGCAACGTCCCCTGTGGGCCTCGACCTCGGTCAAGGACCCGGCTTACCCCGACACGATGTACGTGGACGAGCTCGTCACTCGCGGCGTCGTCAACACGATGCCGCCTGCGACGCTCGCAGCCGTAGCCGATCACAGCCTCGTGACGGAGGACACGGACACCGTGCTTGGTGCTTTCGCTGACGCTGAGGCGGCTATCGAAAGCGTGGAGGCCGAGGGCATCTCACTGGCGTCGGTCACCCAGCAACTTGAAGAAGAAGGCGTCACGAAGTTCGCCGACGCGTGGCAAGAGCTGCTCGATCACGTCGCCGAGAGCTTGCGTCGCTAGGCGCGGGCCCCTCAGCTCTCGTCGAACATCGCGGCCACACCGCGGCTGAAGCGTTCGGTCACGCGGTCCCACAACGCGTCGGCCTCGGTGTCGATGGTCTGTCGCGACTCGTCGGCGCGGAACCACGCGATCGACTCGTGAATCGCATCCTCGAAGCGGTAGCGCGGCGCGAAGTCAGGCACGAGCGAGCGGAGCTTCGAGTTGTCGAACACGCCGGCGTTCGTCTTGTCCCCGAGCAGCGGCCCCTCAAAGGCCTCGGCGTCAAAGCGAACGAGCAGGTCGGTGGGGATGTAGAGCGTCTGCTCCTGCAACTGGTCCTCGCTCACACCCAAAGCCGCGCCGATGTGCTGGTGGATCTGGTTCCAGCTGAGGACGTCGTCGGACGTGATGTGGAACTCGTCCCCGATCGCCTCCTCGTTGCCGATGAGCCCAGCGATGCCCACCGCGAAGTCGCGGTGATCGGTGAGGGTCCACAGGCTCGTGCCGTCGCCGTGGGTGATGACGGGAGCGCCGCGCAACAGGCGGGCCGGCCACGTCCACGGGTGCACCCACGAGTTCACGGCCGCAGGCACATCCGAGTAGCCATAGGTGTGGGAGGGGCGAACCACGGTGAACGGGAAGCCAGACTCCGCGTGGGCGACACGAAGGCGGTGCTCCGACTCGGCCTTGTCTCGCGAGTACTGCCAGTGCGGGTTGTGCAGCGGCGTCGTGTCCTCGCGCACAACGTAATGGTTCGGCGGCGTCTGGTACGCCGACGCGGACGAGATGAAGACGTACTGCTTGGTGATCGACGCGAAGGTCTCGATGTCCTGCGACACGTGGTCGGGATCGAAACCGATCCACTGGACCACGGCGTCGTACTCGCCGTGCGTCGCGACATCACTCTTCAGTGCGGCTCGCAGTTCAGCAGGGTTGAGCGCGTCGGCGACGATCGAGCGCGCACCCGCGGGGACCTGCGCCTTTGCGGACGTGCCGCGCGTGACGAGGGTGAGGTCATGGCCGCGCTCGACAAGCAGCGGGGACACAGCTGATGAGATGAGGCCGGTTCCGCCAATGAACAACACGCGCATGCGATGACTCCGTTCGACGCCGCTCGCAATCAACCTGCCGGGTGTGCCCCCGGAGACGCCAGTCGAAGCGATTCGACAACTCGCGACTACTGTAACCGCGCGATCCGTGAGAGACAACGTCCTGATTTGTGCTCGGGACCCGCCCGCGACGCCGAGAATCGGTGCCGGCTACAGCGCGCAGTACTCCGCGATCGAGCCTTCGGCGAGGCCGGTTCCCCAATGCACCGCGGAGACTCGGCCCTCCGTCACGTCAAAGACGATCGCCATGTCGCCTGAACCGGGCGCGACGAGCTGATGCCGCGTGCCGAGAGCGGGATCGTTCACGACGACCTCCTTGGCCTTGGGATACGCCGCCTTCACCTCGTCGGCAAGCGAGCCGACAGAGATCCCTTCCGCAGTCTCGGGCGAGGGGAACGTTGCCGCATTGGCAAGGCTGCCGCTCCACGTCATCGTGAAGAGGATGATCTCCTCACCGGGCTCTTCGGGGCGCGTCACGGCTGACACGTACAGCCCCGCATCGGGGGCCTCGAGCACCGATGCGTACCACGGGCACTCGACCCGCCCCGCGATGATGGGCCCAGGCATCGCGGCTGTCGCTTCCGTGAAGGACATCCCAATGCAGATCTCCGCGTAGCGATTGTGCGCAATCGGTGCGAGCCCGGCTGCTGAGGCACTCGGGTCCTCGCAGGGGTCCGCACGGGGAGGCGCCGGGGTGGGGCTTTCGAGGTGGACGGCAGGCACGCGCGGTTCCTCGACGGGCGGGGCCGACGCTGGGGCCGTCACTGCCGGCTGGGCGTCAGTGATCGGATCAAGCGTGTTCGTCGCTGAGCCGTTCGCGTGGACGCTGCCGGATCCGCCCGTGTTGGCGCAGGCGCTGACAAGTAGGCAGGCAGACAGCACGATTGCGCCCACACGTCTTTTCACAAGAACAAGCACATCACACCTCAGCCGCTCACGTCGCGGCGGCGCCAAGGGCATCCCGGTAAATACGCCCGAGCCTGTCGAACACCTCATTTGCGGCGTCGTCGATCGTCTGCCACTCAGACCGCGCCTCAAAGGCTGCGACCGCCCGCCGCGCCCCCTCGGCGAAGGGGATCGTCGCGCGCCACCCCGGAACGAGCTCCTCGATGAGGCTCGTGTCGTAAACGGCGCCATGCATCTTGTCGCCGTACAGCGATCCGCGCTGCGACGGCATTGCGGCCACGAGCGCTGCGGTCGGCACGTTCACCACCTGTGCCTCGAAGGCCTCATCGCTCAGCCCGGCGGCGTGGGCAATCGTGCGGTGGAGTCCCATCCACGTGAGCGCCTCTGTTGAGGTGACGTGGACAGCGCGTCCCTCCGCCGCAGGCGTATCGAGAAGGCCGCGCATTGCGGTGGCGACGTCATGCGCATGGGTGATGGTCCACACTGAGGTGCCATCGCCCGGAATGATGATGTCCGCCCCGCGCCGCATGCGGTCGACGAGGGTCCACGGGTGGCGAGACACCCCCGTGTAGCCGGGAATCTTCGAGTCTCCATAGGTGTGAGCCGGTCGCACGATCGTGAAGGCGAGCCCGGCCCGCTCCGCCCGCTCGCGCAACATGTGCTCGGCCGCCTGCTTCTCGCGCGCATATGCCCAGAAGTCGTTGCGCTGCTCCGTGTCCTCGGTGAGCGGCTGGAAGCGTTCGAAAGACGCGTACGCCGCCGCCGTCGCAACCAAGACGTAGCGGTGAGCGACCGGCGCGAAGGTCTCCACATCGTCGGCGACGTGCTCGGGGCCGAACGCGACGAACTGGACGACGGCGTCCCACTTCTCACCGCGAAGGCGCGCCCCACGCAACAGCGACCGCACCGCTGCGGCGTCCGTCGCGTCGGCGTGAAGCACGTGTGCCCCAGCAGGGGGCGACGCCGTGGTCGACGTGCCGCGGGTGATGAGAGTGAGCTGGTCCGCTCGCTCGGCGCACACGCGCGCAAATTCGGACGAGATGAGGCCGGTGCCGCCGACAATGAGGATCCGCATTGTGTGATCGTAGGCACAGAGGCAAGGCCGACGCTGTGGTTGGCGGCGTTTCACACTCCCGCCGCACGCGCTGAGGCGTCTAGTAGACGGAGCGCGCCATGAGCGCGACGTGAACGGTGCCGCCGCGCGTGCTCTGCTCGGCAAGACGGCGGAAGCCCAGACGTTCGTGGAAAGCGACACCGCCGGGGTTCGGGGGGTCGAGGTTCACCTCTGCGGTCACCTCATTGGCGCCGATCTGGCGGGCGTGAGCGAACACAGACTCGTACAGCGCCGTGCCGATGCCGGTTCCCTTCGCGGACGGCGCGACGACCACGCGGTCAACGTAAAGGTGGCGCACGCCGCGCTCCTCGAACCAGCGGTAGTTCTCGGAGGTGTACGGCTTGCCCATCGAGAGGCAGATGAGAAAGGCGATGAGCTCGCGTTGGTGATTGATGCCGACGAGCGCGATGTCGCTGTAGCTGAACAGCTCACGCATGTCGTCCTCGGTGAGCGGGTTCATCGCCGGCTGCGCTGCATTGTTGAGTGTGAGCGCGGCGGGGATATCCGCTTCGCTCATGACCCGCATGCGCAAGTTCTGCATGAGCCAATTGTGCAGGTGCGTGGGCACTCGAGCGACCGCAGCAGTCCTCGGCACTCGCAACACGCGCGGGCGCGCGTACCGTCGTTCATGCATCCGCATGTATAGTTATTCACTATGACGTTCTCGGTAGCTGTTGCTGGTGCGTCCGGGTACGTAGGCGGCGAGGTTCTGCGCGTCTTCTCACAGCACCCGGACATCGAGTTTGGCGCGCTGACGGCCAATTCGTCGGCGGGGGACGCTGTCACCGCGCACCACCCGCACCTCGTGCCGTTCGCGGACCGCACCATCACCGAGACCACCGTCGAGAACCTGGCCGGGCACGATGTCGTCGTTCTCGCTTTGCCGCACGGAACGTCGGCCCAGATCGCCGCTCAACTCCCAGGTGACGTCCTCGTTGTCGACTGTGGCGCCGATTTCCGGCTCGCGAGCGCCGAGGAGTGGTCCGCGTACTACGGAGGAGACCACGCCGGGACGTGGCCCTACGGCATTCCCGAGCTCATCACGCCAACGGGTCGCCAGCGCGACGCGCTCAGGGGAGTGAAGCGGATCGCGGCGCCCGGATGCAATGCCTCAGCCGTCACCCTCGCTATCCAGCCCGGCGTCGCGGCAGGGCTCATCGACGCGAGGGGCATCGTGGCGACTCTCGCCGTCGGCTACTCAGGTGCGGGCAAGAAGCTTGCTGTCTCGATGCTTGCCGCGGAGGCACTCGGCAACGCCGCGCCGTACGCGCTCGGCGGCACCCACCGGCACATTCCGGAGATCATTCAGAATGTGCGCTCCGCAGGTGCGGCCGACGCTCGGGTCAGCTTCACGCCGATCCTCGTGCCGATGTCGCGCGGCATTCTCGCGAGCGTGACGGCGCCATTGGCTGAAGGCGTCAGCGCCGCGCACGTGCGTGAGGCGTGGGTGTCCGCGTACACAGGCGAACCGTTCGTCACCGTGCTGCCAGAGGGGCAGATCCCGACGACCGCCGCAACGGTGGGTGCCAACACCGCTCTCATCCAGGTCGCAGTCGACGAGCGGGCAGGCAACGTCATCGCCGTTTGCGCTCTCGACAACCTCGTCAAGGGAACAGCTGGCGCCGCGCTCCAGTCCCTCAACATTGCATTGGGACTGCCCGAGACAACGGGCCTTGCCACCATCGGAGTGGCGCCGTAAGGCGCCTGGAAAACAGGGAGACGCACCCGTGTCCGTCACGCATCCCCAGGGATTCTCTGCCGCCGGCACCGCCGGGGGGCTGAAGTCGAGCGGAAAGAAGGACGTCGCTCTCGTCGTCAACGAAGGTCCACAGTTTGTGGGCGTCGGCGTCTTCACGTCCAACCGGGTGTACGCCGCACCCGTCGCGTGGAGCCGCCAAGTGGTCGCGGACGGGCGCGTTGACGCCGTCATCCTCAACTCGGGTGGCGCCAATGCCGCGACAGGTCCGGAGGGTTTCGCCGACACCCACACCACAGCCGAGCACGTCGCAGAGGCCCTGCAGCAAACCGGCCGGGACATCTCGGCGGGTGATGTCGTCGTGTGCTCGACGGGACTCATCGGCACGCGTCTGCCGATGGACAAGCTGCTCGGCGGCGTCGACGCAGCGGTGGCCGCACTCGCGAACGACGGCGGCGCTGACGCTGCAGAGGCGATCATGACGACTGACACCGTGGCGAAGACGGCCGTTGTCGAGGGGGGCGACTGGAGCATCGGCGGCATGGCCAAGGGCGCGGGGATGCTCGCCCCCGGCATGGCGACGATGCTGTGCGTCATCACCACTGACGCCCAGATCGATGCAGCACAAGCCCGTCTGGCGCTGACCGAGGCGGTGCGGGTCACCCTCAACCGACTGGACTCCGACGGCTGCATGTCGACGAACGACACGGTCGTTCTGCTTGCAAACGGCGCGTCGGGTGCCTCGCCGGAGCCGTCGACGTTCCAGGCAGCCCTCACCGAGCTCTGTCACGACCTCGCGCAGCAGCTCCTGCGTGATGCCGAAGGCGCTGACCACGACATCGCCATCACCGTGCAGGGCGCATCGACCGAGACGGCGGCAGAGGCGGTCGCGCGTGCCGTCGCGCGCTCGAACCTCTTCAAGGCGGCGATCTTTGGCCGCGACCCCAACTGGGGTCGGATCATCGCGGCAGCGGGCACCGTGCCGGAGGACATCGCTCCCTTTGACGCGACCCTGATCGACGTGTGGGTCAACGACGTCCACGTCTGCAAGGCCGCGGGTGTGGGGGAGGACCGCTCCCTCGTCGATCTCACTGAGCGGGACGTCAACATCGTCATCGATCTCCACGCAGGCGACGCCACCGCAACCGTCTGGACCAACGACCTCACCCACGATTACGTCCACGAGAACAGCGCGTACTCCTCATGACTGACCTGATCGAGACCCCCGACCTCACCCCGCAGCAGAAGGTGAGCGTCCTCATCGACGCGATGCCGTGGATCGAGCAGTTCCGCGGCCAGATCGTCGTCATCAAGTACGGCGGCAACGCGATGGTCGATGAGACGTTGAAGCGTGCCTTCGCACAGGACGTCGTCCATCTCCGGCTGCTCGGCCTGCGCCCCGTCGTCGTCCACGGTGGCGGCCCGCAGATCAACGACATGCTCGGTCGCCTTGGCATCGCGAGCGAGTTCAAAGGCGGCCTGAGGGTCACGACCCCTGAGGCGATGGACGTGGTGCGCATGGTGCTCACCGGCCAGGTCTCGCGTGAGCTCGTCGGCCTCATCAATGACCACGGCCCGCTTGCGGTCGGTCTTTCAGGGGAAGACGCGGGTCTGTTGCAGGCGCGCCGTCGCCAGGCTGTTGTCGAAGGCGAGCAGGTCGACGTCGGCCTTGTGGGCGACGTGGTGAAGGTGAACCCCGCCGCGGTGCAGGACATCATCAATGCCGGTCGCATCCCCGTGGTGAGCACGGTGGCGCCCGACGTCGATGACCCGACGACAGTCCTCAATGTCAATGCTGACACCGCGGCGGCGTCTCTCGCGGTCGCGCTGCGCGCCCGCAAACTCGTTGTCCTCACCAATGTCGAGGGCCTCTTCTCACGGTGGCCAGATCGCTCATCGCTCGTCCGCCGCATTCACGCCTCGGACGTCGAGCAGCTGCTGCCCACCCTGGAGGAGGGCATGGTCCCGAAGATGGAAGCGTGCCTGCGCGCCGTCCGCGGTGGCGTGGGCCAAGCCCACATCATTGACGGCCGCGAGGCGCACTCGCTGCTGACCGAGATCTTCACCTCGGACGGCATCGGCACGATGGTCCGGCCCGACGACGTGGACCTGTGGGCATGAGCGGGCCCCTTGTCGAGCAGGCCCTCGACCGTTACCAGAACGCGCTCATGGGCACCTTTGGGCGCCCGCTGCGAGTCCTGACCAAGGGCGAAGGCTCGTATGTGTGGGACGCCGACGGCAACCGCTACCTCGACCTGCTCGGCGGCATCGCCGTCAACGCTCTCGGTCACGCCGACCCCGAATGGGTCGCCGCGATCGCCCACCAGGCGTCGACCCTCGCCCACGCATCGAACTTCTTTGCGACTGAACCGCAGATTGCGCTCGCGGAGCGGCTGATCGACATCACGGGAGCCCCGGGGGGCTCCCGCGTGTTCCTCGCCAACTCCGGCACCGAGGCGAATGAGGCCGCCTTCAAGATCGCCCGCCGCACCGGACGCACCCGCATCCTCGCGCTTGAGGGCTCCTTCCATGGGCGCTCCACCGGCGCGCTCGCTCTCACGTCGAAGGCCGCATACCGGGAGCCGTTTGCGCCCCTGGCGCCTGGCGTCGAGTTCATACCCGCCAACGACATCGCCGCGCTCAACACGGTGATGGGTGATGACGTCTCCGCGATCTTCCTCGAGCCCATCCAAGGTGAAGCGGGAGTTGTGCCGCTCGACCACGCCTATCTCGAAGCAGCGCGGGCCCTCACCACCCGCCACGGCGCCCTCATGATCGTCGACGAGGTGCAGACCGGCATCGCCCGCACCGGGCACTGGCTCGCCATGCACGCGCACGGCATCCAGCCCGACGTCGTCACGCTTGCCAAAGGCCTTGGCGGCGGATTCCCGATAGGCGCGCTCGTGGCCTATGGGCCTGACGTGGCGACGATGCTGACGGCCGGTCAGCACGGCACCACCTTTGGCGGCAATGCGCTGGCGTCCGCCGCCGCTCTCGCCACCCTCGACGCGATCGACAAGCGCGCACTCCTGTCTCACGTCAAGACGATGGGGGAGTGGATCAAAGAAACGGTGGGTGTCCTCCCCGGCGTCGTCACTGTGCGGGGCGAAGGGTTGCTCCTCGGTATTCAGCTTGAGGCCCAGATCAGCGCCGATGTGGCCGCAGCCGCCATCGACGCAGGCTTCATCATCAACCCGCCCAGCCCCGACACGATCCGCTTGGCGCCGTCGCTCACGCTCACGCAAGCGGAAGCGACCCCGTTCATCGCATGGCTCGGCGACTACCTTGCCGCCGCTGTGCCCGCCGCAAAGGAGCGCGCATGATCCGGCACTTCCTTCGTGACGACGACCTCACTGCCGCCGAGCAGCGCGAAGTCCTCGAACTGGCCCTTGCCTTCCGCGCCAACCGTCACCTGCGTCGGCCGTACGAAGGTCCTCAGTCGGTCGCCGTCCTCTTCGACAAGCCGTCCACGCGCACGCGGGTGTCGTTCGCGGTGGGTGTGGCCGAGCTTGGCGGCTACCCGCTTGTTCTCGACGCGCAAGGCTCCCAGATGGGTCGCGGCGAGTCGATTGCTGACACCGCACGGGTGCTTGGCAAGCAGGTGAGCTCGATTGTGTGGCGCACCTTTGGCCAGGACCGTGTCGAGGAGATGGCGGCGAACGCGGGAGTGCCGGTGGTGAACGCGCTGACCGACGAGTTCCACCCGTGCCAGATCCTCGCTGATCTTGCCGCGATCGCTGACGTGCGTGGGGGAGTGGATGCGCTCGCGGGTCTCACCCTCACCTACGTGGGCGATGGCGCGAACAACATGGCGCACTCCTACCTGCTCGGTGGCGCCCTTGCCGGCATGCATGTGCGGGTGGGTGCGCCGGTCGAGTACCAGCCCGATGAGCGGATTGTGCTCGATGCGAAGCGAGTCGCCGCCGAGCACGGTGGCTCGATCCAGGTGACCACTGACCATGACGACGCTGTGACGGGCGCCGACATCATCGCCACCGACACGTGGGTGTCGATGGGTGACGAAG
>CAZRHL010000008.1:23105-31029 GCA_964600005.1 uncultured Demequinaceae bacterium | reverse complement strand
CTGTTCCAGGCCGTTCAGGTGGCCGAACTCGAGGCGTTCAGCGACATCATCGAGCGCTTTGGCGTCGGTTCCGGCTGCGACATCTGCAAACCCGCTGTCGCCTCGATTCTTGCCTCGCTGTACAACCGGCACGTCCTCGCCGAAGGGCGCGCCGCGCTGCAGGACACGAACGACCGCGTCATGGCCAATATGCAAAAGGACGGCACGTACTCGGTGGTGCCGCGGGTTCCGGGAGGCGAGATCACCCCCGACAGGCTCATCACCATTGGAGAAGTAGCCCGCGATTTCGGTCTCTATACGAAGATCACCGGCGGCCAACGCATTGATCTCTTTGGTGCGCGGCTGGAGCAGCTGCCCGCAATCTGGCAGCGGCTCGTCGACGCCGGAATGGAGTCCGGTCACGCCTATGGCAAGGCGCTCCGCACCGTGAAGTCATGCGTCGGCTCCACGTGGTGCCGCTTTGGCGTGCAGGACTCGGTCGGGATGGCGATCGCTCTCGAACTGCGCTACCGCGGCCTGCGAAGCCCCCACAAGATCAAACTGGGGGTGAGCGGTTGCGCTCGCGAGTGCGCCGAGGCGCGCTCCAAGGACGTGGGCGTCATCGCGACCGAGAAAGGGTGGAACGTGTACGTGGGGGGCAACGGCGGCTTTGAGCCGCGCCACGCCCATCTCTTCGCAGAAGACCTGTCCGATGAAGAGCTCTTCCGCGTCATCGACCGCTATCTCATGTTCTATGTGCGCACCGCTGATCGCTTGCAACGCACCGCACCATGGCAAGAGGCCTTCGAGGGAGGCCTTGAACGACTCAAAGAGATTGTGCTCGACGATGTGCTCGGCATCGGCGCCGAACTCGATGCGCACATGGAGCGCCACATCGCCACGTACGAAGACGAATGGGCGGCCGTGCTGCGCGACCCTGTGCGCCTTCGACAGTTTGCGTCCTTCGTCAATGCCCCCGATACCCCCGATCCGTCCCTCGCCTACGTGCCTGAGCGAGGACAGCGTCGGCCGGCGACGGAGGCTGAACGTGATGCAGCGCCCGTCCTCATCGCGTCGGACCGTTTGGAGGTGCGCTCATGAGCGCGGTGGCAACGAGTGTGGTGGCGGTATGCCCAGTTGACATCCTCACCCCCGATCTTGGCGTGGCGGCGCTCGTGGATGGTGACCAGGTGGCGCTGTTCTTGCTCTCCGACGGGCGCGTTTTTGCCGTGCAGAACCGTGACCCGTTCTCAGGGGCTCAGGTGATGTCTCGCGGAATCACCGGGTCACGCGGAGATGAGCCGACGATCGCGTCACCCGTTTACAAGCAGGTGTTCTCGCTTGTGACTGGCGAGTGTCTCAACGCGCAGGACAGCGAACCGCGGCCGGGATTGAGCCCCCATTTGGTGACATACCCCGTCACTGTCGACAATGGTCAGGTGCATCTACACCTGGCCAGTCGCCTATGACGACGCTCATTGGGCTCCATCTGACGGGACGGCGCGTGCTTATTGCGGGCGGAGGCGGTGTCGCGACGCGGCGAGTGCGACGGTTCATGACAGAGGGTGCCGACGTTGTGGTGGTCGCTCCCGAGGCGTCGGCGGATTTGCAGCGTCATGCGAGCCATGGCGACCTCACGTGGGTGGCCCGCCCCGTGGTAGAGGAGGACCTCGCTGGCGCGTGGCTCGTTGTTGCGGCAACAAACGATCCAGCGCTCAATGACGAGATCGCTGGCTGGGCGCACGCACGGCAGATCTTCTGCATTGATGCGTCCGACGCTGCGAGAGGCTCCGCTCGACAAGCGGCGATGTCAACGCACGGTGAGGTGACGATCGGCGTCGTGTCGACCGACGCCCCCGATCCGCATCGCATTCGCGGCATCCGCGACGCCGTGGCCGCACATATCGACGCGGGGCATGTCGATCTGCGGCGGCGGCGCGCGGGGATCGGGCGCGTCATTCTTGTCGGTTCTGGGCCGGGCGACCCTGGTCTTGTCACGGTGCGGGGGCGCCAGGCGCTGTCGGAGGCGGATGTCGTGGTGGCCGACCGCTTGGGCGCCGCAGAGCTGCTTGTTGCGCTGCCAGCCGACGTCGAGGTGATCAACGTGGGCAAGAGCCCCGATAACCACCCGGTCCCTCAGGACGAGATCAACCGCATGCTCGTCGAGCGCGCGGGCGAAGGCAAGACGGTGGTGAGGCTCAAGGGCGGTGATCCCTTTGTGCTCGGACGTGGCGGCGAAGAAGTCCACGCGTGCATCACGGCCGGAATCCCCGTTGAGGTGGTGCCGGGAGTGACGAGCGCGCTCAGTGTGCCGGCTTTGGCGGGGATCCCGGTGACGCAACGCGGCATCAGCCACGGGGTACTTGTGACGTCCGGCCACGCGGGTCCCGACGCCGCCGCAGTGGCCGCGATGGCGAACGGCACCACTGTGGTGGTGCTGATGGGCCGCGCGACTCTGCCGAGGTTTGCCGAGGCGGGCATTGAAGCGGGCGCTCACCCTCTAACGCCGGTCGCGATGATCGAGCGCGGGAGCACTCCGCACGAGCGCATCACCCGCGCCACTTTGGAAAGTGCCGCTCGAATTGCGGACGAAACGGACGTGAAACCTCCGGTCGTTATCGTCATCGGCGAGGTGGCTCGCGACGGTCTGCTCGCCTCGGATGCAAGCGCGACGTAGAGGGCCGGAGGGAGGCGACGTGTCCACGCCGGGTGAACCCCTTGCCGGTTGCGTCATCGTCAACACGGCGGATCGACGCAAGCGTGAGCTCGCTGCGGCCCTTGAGCGTCGCGGCGCGACAGTCGCCAGCGCGCCCGCACTGTCGACGGTTCCGCATCTCGATGACCACCGCCTGCTTGAGGCGTCGCGCACGCTGATCCTCAATCCCCCCGACATCGTCGTGGCGACCACCGGCATCGGTTTTCGGGGCTGGATCGAGGCGGCCGATGCTGCGGGCATCGCCGACACTCTCATTGAGACGTTGCGCGGATCACGCCTCATCGCGCGTGGGCCAAAGGCGCGCGGTGCGATCCAGGCTGCTGGCCTTGAAGCGGACTGGGTCGCGGAGTCCGAGACTGCGGCGGAACTTCGTGAGTACCTGCTGAGCGAAGGCGTCGACGGGCTGCGCATCGCGGTGCAGCACCACGGCGCGGGCTCGGACGGGCTTGACGAGGCATTTGAGGCCGCCGGGGCAACGGTCCACAGCGTGCTCGTGTACGGCTGGGGTCCGCCAACTGAGCCAGGCGTCCACGTCGAGTGGATTGAGGCGGCTGCTGCCGGTCGGGCCGATGCGGTGCTGTTCACCTCGGCTCCAGCGGCATCGTCGTGGCTTGCGACCGCCACTGAGCAGGGCCTCTTGGCGGACATCGCAAACCACGTGGCAACGGGCAGAGTGTTGCTTGCGGGCGTGGGACCGGTCACGGCAGCGCCAATCGAAGACGCCGGATTGCACGTCGTCTATCCATCGCGCTGGCGGCTCGGCGCGCTTGTGCGCGAACTTGTCCAGCACTTTGGGACCGATGTGCCGTCGGTGCCCACCATCGAGGGGCCGCTCGTCATGCGCGCGACCACCGCCATCTTGGCTGGCAGAGTTCTCCCTATGACTCCTACCGGACTCGAGATTCTCCGCGCGTTGGCGGCGGCTCGCGGGAATGTAGTGACCCGAGACCAGTTGGCTGACATGCTTCCCGGAGGCACGGCGTCGGGCCACGCAGTGGACGCCGCGATCAACCGTCTGCGTGAGAACTCCGGAAGCCGCCAACTGGTGCGCACAGTCGTCAAGCGCGGCTACGCACTTGCGGTGACGGCGCCATGAGCGACCGTCCCGTCCTCATCGGCTGCGCGCACGGGACGCGCTCGCGCACGGGCCAAGAGACGATTCGCACCGTGCTCGACATGGTGCGTGCGGCGGACCCCCATCTTGATGTCCGTGAAGCCTATGTTGACGTCCACGGCCCCTTCCTCACGGAAGTGGTAAGCGACCTCTCGCTTCGCGAGGGTCGCAGTGCCGTGGTGGTACCTCTCCTCTTGGCAGGTGGGTATCACGTCTATCACGACATCGCACAAGCGATCTCCAGTCACGATGAGGTGCACGCCGCACCCGCACTCGGCCCAGACCAGCGGCTCATCGACATCGTGATGGATCGCCTGCGGGAGGCGCGCGTTCCGCGTGAGGCGACGTTGGTGCTCGCGGCTGCGGGGTCCTCCGACCCACGCTCCCAGGCCGATACGGCACAGATGGCAGAGATGCTGCGCGTGTCATGGGGCGGGCCGGTCCGTCTCGGCTTCGCCGCAGGGCATGAGCCCTCGGTCGCGGACACGGTGCGTGCCGCACGCGACTTCGGTGAGGACGACACGGTCGCGGTGGCATCCCTGCTGCTCGCTCCGTGCGTGTTCCAAGACCGACTCGCCGAGGCGGGCGCCGACATCGTGACGGCGCCACTTGCTCCACATCCGGATATCGTGTCGATTGTGCTCGAACGATATGCGGACGTCCTCAATGAACGGTGATCCCTTCATTCGCCAACGAGCCCTTGCGGGCTTTGGAGCGGAAGGTCAAGCGGCCCTTGAGAAAGCGCGCATCGCGATCATTGGTGCGGGAGGGCTTGGTTGCCCGGCAGCTGCGTATCTGGCGGCCGCTGGCGTCGGACACCTCACGCTCATCGACGCGGACAGCGTCTCCGTGTCCAACCTCCACCGACAGATCCTGTTCAGTCCAGAGGACGTGGGGCGCCGCAAGGTAGACGCGGCTGCTGAAGCCCTCCGCGAGCAAGCACCGTGGACCAGCATTGAGCCGATCAATGTGCGGTTGCGCGCCGAAGATGGGGCGCAGTTGCTCACCGGTCATGACCTCGTCCTCGACTGCACCGACACGTGGCCCTCGCGGTATGACATCTCGGACGTGACGGAGGAGCTGGGCATCCCGTTGGTGTGGGGCGCCGTCTACACCTGGTTTGGCCAGGTGACCGTATTTGACGGCGATCACCGGTTACGCGATGTGTTCCCGGACGCCCCGCCGCTCGATCTCGCGGTGTGTGACGCGGGTGGAGTGCTCGGCCCACTATGCGGACAGGTCGCGACGGCGATGGCGAGCCAAGCGATCGTCCTCTTGACGGGCGTCGGCAAGGGTTTGCGGGGCAGGCTCTCGGTGCTCGACGCCCGCGAAGGCGAATGGCGCACCCTCGCCGTCGGTGGCGGGCCTTATGCGTAGCCTCGAGGCGCACCTCGAGTTGGTGCGCGCGCTCGTGAACCCAGTCTCCAGCGAGGCGATTGCGCTTGCTGAGGCGCTTGGTCGCGTCGCCGCGCGTGATCACGGCGCTGCTGTGCCGAGCCCGGTCTTCGACAATTCTGCGATGGATGGATACGCCGTACGCGCTGCAGATCTCGCTGGAGCGGCGGCGGACAACCCCGTGCGGCTCACTGTCATCGACACCGCCCGAGCAGGTCACCCGGTAACAAAGCCCCTGGTAGCAGGCCAGGTGGTGCGGATCATGACAGGTGCTCCAGTGCCGGAAGGGGCCGACGCGGTCGTCGCCCAAGAAATCGTCGTGGCCGACGCTGGTGAGGCGATCTTCCGGGCGGCCCCCGGCGTCGGCGCCCATATCCGCCGCCAGGGAGAGGACGCCGAGGTGGGCGACCTCGTCATCCCTGCTGGCCGCACGGTGAGCGCCCGCGATATCGCTGCTGGCGCCGCCTCGGGACTGGACGCGCTCGACGTGGTGCGTCGCCCCCGCGTCGGATTCCTTGTGACGGGTGACGAGCTCGTCGCGCCAGGTGAGGAGCTCAGCCCCGGCCAGATCCACGACTCGAACGGCGCATTCCTTGCCGCGGCGCTCACCGCGCTCGGAGCCGAACCTGTCGAGCTCATGCGAGTGGGCGACACCCCGGACGCGGTGTGGGAAGCGCTGACACATGCAACTCATGTTGACCTCCTCATCACGACTGGCGGTGCAAGCGTCGGCGACAGCGACCCGGTGAAAGCCGCGCTCTCCGGCGCGGGCGTCGATTTCACGAACGTGGCGATGCAACCAGGCAAGCCACAGGGCATCGGACGTGTGGGCGACACGCCGGTCTTGTGCTTTCCAGGCAACCCCGTGGCCGTCGCGGTCTCGACCGAGCTCTTCGTTGTTGCGGCGATGTCACGGATGGTCGGTGTGGCCGAACCCGCATGGCAGCCCGCGACGGCGCTCACCGGCTGGACCTGTCCTCGAGGTCGCGAGCAAGTGATGCCGATAGTCTTCGACGTGAGCGGAGTGCGGCCCGCCACCGATGGCGGATCGGGCTCGCACCTCGCCGCCCGGCTCGGCCGTTCCGAAGGCCTTGCCCGCGTGGCCGCTGACGTCGATGAGGTGCGCGCCGGCGACACCGTGCTTGTCAGGAGGTACGTCGCATGAGCGAGTTCACTCATCTCGATGCGCGTGGCCACGTCCGGATGGTTGACGTGACCGCGAAGCAGCCCACCGTGCGCTCCGCCACGGCAGAGGGTTTCGTCGAGTGTGCGCCCCAGGTGGTGGCGGCGCTACGTGACGGCACCGTCCCCAAGGGAGACGCGCTCGCGGTGACCCGGATCGCGGGCATCGCGGCTGCCAAGCGCACGCCCGAGCTGCTTCCCCTCGCGCACGTCATCGGCGTTCACGGCGCGAGCGTCGACGTCGAGATCGAGGACGGCGGCGTTCGCATCACCGCCACCGTCTCCACGGCCGACCGCACGGGCGTTGAGATGGAGGCACTGACGGCGGTGTCGGTCGCCGCTCTCAACGTGGTCGACATGGTGAAGGCGCTCGACAAGGGCACGAGCATTCGCGACGTCAGACTCATCGCGAAAGACGGCGGCAAGTCTGGATCGTGGCGTCGTCCATGACGCAGTGGGACGCGATCATCGTGGCCGGGGGGCGAGGCGCCCGGCTCGGCGGAGTGTCCAAACCTGATCTCAGCGTCGGCGGCATGTCATTGCTCGACCGGACTCTCGCGGCGGCGGCGCCCGCCCGGGAGACGGTGGTGGTGGGCGGGCCCACGCGCGCTGGCGTCAGGTGGACCGTCGAGGACCCGCCCGGTTCCGGCCCGGCAAAGGCGCTGGCCGCGGGCTTGGCCGCTCTGAATGGGCACGCACCATGGACGGTTGTGCTCGCCGTCGACACTCCGCGCGCGGCCGACGCTGTGCCTCGCTTGCTCGCAGCTCTCGCCGACGCGGGGATGAAGGGTGACGCGGGAGTGAAGGGTGACGCGGGAGTGAAGGGTGACGCGGTGTCCGCAGACAGCGGCGCTGCCGGCGGCGGCGGAGTGCGCGCCAGGGTCGACGGCGCATGGTTTGTCGACGAGGAAGGCGAGGTGCAGCCGCTGCTCGCGATCTACCGCACGGCCGCGCTCCTTGACGGGACCCGGGACCTTGAAGAAGGCACCTCGATGCGTAGGCTGGTTGCAGGCCTCATGATGGTGGCGGTGCCCGATGTCGATGGCGTGGCACGTGACCTCGATACGTGGGGTGATGCTGAGTTCTGGAAGGAGCGCCTCGGATGAGCGACAACACGTTGGAGCGCTGGGTCGCGGCACTGTCCGCAGAGCTCAGCGTTGAGCTCGAGGATCTCGATGTGCAGGCGTTGCTCGACGTCGCTCGCGATGCCGCGCATTCGGTGGTGCGCCCCGCTGCGCCGCTGTCGACGTTCCTCGTCGGCTACGCCGCGGGCAAGCGGGCTGCGGCAGGCAATGACATCGCCGATGAGTGTGCCAAGGCATCGGGCCTGGCAGATGCGTGGCCCGCGCCATGATCGCCGTCCGACTCTTTGCCGCCGCTGCTGAGGCGGTGGGCGCAGATCAGCTCGAAGCCGACGCGGTCACGGTAGGGGGCCTGCGCGAGAAGCTGAGCGCGGTGGGCGACGACGCCGCGCGGGTTGTCGCTCAATGCGCGGTGCTGAGGGCGGGCCAGCGCCTCGCCGACTCGGACGCCCTTGC
>CAZRHL010000008.1:19920-23005 GCA_964600005.1 uncultured Demequinaceae bacterium | reverse complement strand
GAGGACATCGAGGTGGGCGTCCTCATGGCCAACGGCCGGCTCGCTGGACGCCAGTTCGCGTCGCGAGCAGAAGCCGAAGCGTGGGCGCGGCCCGATCTTGGCGACCAAGTGGTCGAGTTCAACATCATGTGTGAGTGCTCGTTCACCTCCGCCTAGAGCCGGCCTGGTGGGCACGAAGAGCTCACGGCCGCACGGCTACGAGGCCGCCTCGCCGTGGGTGTCGCTCGTGGGTCGGAAGCCCAGCTCATCACCGATCGCGAAATAGTGGCGGTAGCTGTAGATGAGGGGTTGCCACGCACGCGGATTCACGTGCTGCGTGCCGGGCTTCACAATGCGAGGCGCGGCGTGAACCCGCACCACCTCGGACTCGACAATTGCATAAGGGCCGATACCAGGCGTGATGCGTTTGATCTGGGCTTCAAGGGTGAGCGCACACTCGGCAACCCGCGGCGGCGCCACCACATCTGACCGCGCGGGGGTCAGCCCTGCCAGTGCGAACTTGTCTGCCTCAAAGCGGTAGCGCGAGGCCTTCGCATCGGGCACGGGATCACGGCCTGTCGTGTCCGCAATCCGCTCGACTGCCTCCCACAGATGCGGCGATGGGAAGTTGACCGTCAGTTCCTGGTGAGCGGTCACGTTGTCATAGGTGCGGCTGTCGGTCTCGAGGCCGATCACGAGGTTCTGGCCAAGCGCCCAGAACGAGGACGCGGCCGACAGGTTGGTGGTGCCGTCCGGGTTGAGCGTGCCGAGCAACATCACCGGGGTTCCGACGTAGTGAATGCTGGGCGAGATGACGAGATGATCGGTTTGCGGGACAGTCATGAGTGGAGGG
The DNA here is from genome assembly GCA_964600005.1 of uncultured Demequinaceae bacterium. Taxonomy (GTDB): domain Bacteria; phylum Actinomycetota; class Actinomycetes; order Actinomycetales; family Demequinaceae; genus Demequina. Next base: position 22,173 of record CAZRHL010000008.1, on the reverse strand, counting down.
CTCCTCGTTGGGGGACTAGTCGAGAGGGGAGAGAGGATCGAGATGACCCAGGTATGGGAACTGAAGCGAGCCTATGACCCGCCCGAAGAGACGGACGGTCTGCGGGTGCTCGTCGACCGGCTGTGGCCGCGCGGACTGACCCGGGAGCGAGCGGCCATTGACCTGTGGGCCAAGGACCTGGCGCCTAGCTCGCAATTGCGCACCTGGTGGCATGACCAGGCTGACGACTTCGACGAGTTCGTTCGCCGCTATCAGGCGGAGCTTGCGGCGTCCGACGCTGTTGCGGACTTCTTGTCGCAAATCGCGGGTGAGCCGCGGGTGACGCTCATTTACGCGACACGGGACACCGAACGCAACCATGCGTTGGTGCTGCGTGACGTGCTGCGGGAGGCCGAGCACTAGCGCGTGCGCGTCACTCATCCGAGGCGCTCACCTCCAGCACGCCAGATGCGCCCTTCTCGGCCAGCGGCATCATGTGGTTGACGAATGAATAGCGGCCCGCCTCGGGAGCGACGAATTCAACGAAGCCTCCTTGGGCGGCAAGCAGCGGGAGGGTCTGTGCGCCGGTGGTGCCCCGGGTGATGCCGTCGGTGGCCGCGCCGCGATACACGGAGTACGCGCCCTCCGTCCACACCGTGTCGAACTGGACGCCCACCACGTGGAAGGACAGCGGCTGCGCAGGTCCAGCGTCGAGCACCCAGAACCGCACGCGCTCGCCTGCTCGCGCCTCAAGTGGGTGCGCGGCATATTGGAAGGCGCGACCGTTGAAGGCCATGACATCGGCGTCCATGGCCGCCGCCTTCACGTCCGACGCTGGCCCGCCCTGGGCGCCGAGGTACAGCTCGGACTGGATGAGGACGTATTCGCGGTCGACGCTGTCGAGTCCGTCTGGCTCGATGATGACGGCGCCGAACATCCCGTTGGCGATGTGCTGCGTCATGGGCATGGTGCTGCAGTGATACATCCACAGGCCCGAGCGGTTCGCGGTGAACTCGTACACCAAGGACTCGCCCGGTTCGATCGTGCGCATCGGCTCGTCTGGCGCGAGTTCGCCCGCGTGGAAGTCGATGGAATGGCCCATTGTGCCCGCGTTGACCAACGTGATGGTGAAGGTGTCGCCCACGCGCCCGTGGAGGGTGGGACCAGGCGATGTGCCGTTGTAGGTCCAGATCGCGCGCCTCACCCCGTCTGCCACCTCTTCCGTCGACTCCGTGACGGTGAACGTGTACTCGTGGTGAGTGGCGTCGGTGAGCGGCGGCACCTCGGCTGGGTGCGCAGTCGCGGCTTCAGCGGCAGCCATCAGCTCGCTCATCGTCGGTGCCGCAAGGTCGGGACCGTCCGCGCCGTGCGCGCCGTGGCCACCGGTGTCTGAATCGCCGGCGCCATCACGTGCGTCGCCAGAGCCGGTCACTCCGCCGACAGCGATGATCGTCAGCTCCATCCCCATCGCACGGTGGCCGGCCAGTGAACACCACCCGTCCATCGTGTGCGCGATGACGCCTGCTTCGAGGATCGCCTCGGAGCCGGGGGAGATCGCGGGAGTCTTCGCACCGTTTGCGAGGACAAGGTCGTGGCGCTGATCGCCGGTATTGCGGAAGGTGATGACAAGCTCGTTGCCTGCGGGGACCTCAATGGTGCTCGGCGTGTACGCCATGCCGTTGACCTCGACGGTGATCTCAGTGGTCTCGCCCGTGGGGTCAACGACGGTGGGGGATGCGGAGGTGGGGGATGCGGCGGCGCTGGACGTGTTCGGTTCTCGCTCGGCGAGCACCATGGCTCCCAGCGTGAGAACGGCAACGGACAGCAGGCCGATGATCGCCTGTACTCGGCGTGCCACCGTGGGAGCGGCAGTTCCGGGGATGGGCGCTCCTGCAGGTGCGGGGACGGTGGAGGCGAGCGGCGAGTCGGTCACAGGAGACTCCTGGGGTCGGTCTCCGGACTTTGCGGAGCATTCTCACCGCTCGCCACCACCAGGGGAGACGCGAGTGGGGTTGCGCCACCGGGTGAACGCCGTGCCTTGGCTTGGCGCGCCCCGGCGATGGCCATGAAGATGAGGTCGGCGAGGAAGGTCGCCGCCACGATCGCCCACCAGGCCCAGCGGACGTCGGCGCCGATGCCGGTGGTGACGGCAAGCAGCACGAGCGCTGCCGTGCGGGCCGTGAGGCGGGCGGCGGACGCGGTCTCAAGGGACGCGATACCGAGCCTCACCGTCGCGGGCCCACCTCCGATCACGACCGGAAGCAAGTACGTGAG
>CAZRHL010000008.1:0-19820 GCA_964600005.1 uncultured Demequinaceae bacterium | reverse complement strand
CATCCACCCGAGCGATGCCGCAGCCGCCGCTGCGGTCACGGCCGCCACCAGCCACGGCAAGCCGCGCACGGCAGTGGCAGAAGCGTCGGCCTCCATGCGCGTGCGCAGCACCGTGGGGCCGAGAGTGACAAGCGTGCCCGCGATGGAGAGCCCGATCCAGCCGCCCACGAGGATGAGGGCGTGGGCGAGGGTGAGACCGTCGGCGGCGTCGACAAGCCCGGTTGGGGCGTCTGCGTCGAGCAGGGCGACGGTGAGGAATCCTGCGATCGTGCACCCGATGATGAAGAGCGCGGAGGCGGCGACGTAGAACCGCAGGAGCGGCGCATGGCGGGAGCCGAGAGCCTCGCGAGCCGCAAGGACGATCGCGTAGCCGTGCCACGCGACAACGGCGCCGACGACAGTAGCGAACGCGATGACGAGTGCTGGCGTGGAGGACCACATTCCCGCCACAAGGCCGATGAGGGCGAGGTTGAAGGTGACGGATCGGATCACGGCGTCACGACCCGAGCGTCGGTCGGTCGGCGGCAGGCGGAGCAGGCCGCGGGCGAAGTACCAGCTCCATTGGAGGATGCCATTGGTGAGAACGCCGAGCGTGACAAGGTGGATGGTGGTCCACCATGTGTGCGGCAGCACGCTCCGGGTGACGAGCCCGGTCACCGCTCCCGCGAGGGCGAGGATCATCCACACGGTGGTGATGCGGTCGGTGCGAGGGCGGCGCGAACGCGGCTTTGCGGACATCCGACCTCCGTCCCGGACTGATTTTCGAGGACAAGGTTACTCTTAATTCATGAGGCCACATGAGGACGCACGTCCCGGAGCGGGACGCGTGCTTGATGCTGTCCGCTCGCACAGTGCGGGAGTGTCGGCGAACGAGCTTGCGGAGCAGCTCGGACTCCATGTGACGACTGTGCGTTTTCACCTCGAACGCCTCGAGCGACAGGGCCTCGTCGCCGGCATGACGCAGCCGACCGGTGGCCGTGGACGCCCGCGCGGCATCTACCGGGCTGTTCACGTCGCCGACGTTCGCGCACGGATGCTCGCGGCCCTCGCCGACGCGGTGGCGGGAGATGGCCCCGCGGCCGCCCGCGCTCGCGCAGCCGGCGAGCGCTGGGCCGAGTCGCTGAACCTCGACGTGCGCGACGCCCCCGGTGCGCTCGCGGCGGTCTTCCGTCAGCTGGGTTTTGCGCCGGAACCGCTCGGGGACGGGCTTGCGCTCACTGCCTGCCCCTTCATCGATGAGGCACGCGAGCATCCCGAAGCGGTGTGTGGCGTTCACCAAGGGTTGGCCACGGGCATCGCGCGCCGCGCCGAGGCGACGGTTGAGCTGCGACCGTTCCAGGCAGATGTGTGCGTGCTCGCGGTCTCAGCCGCCGATCGCGCTCATCGGGCGGCTCGGTTGCACGAATGACGGATCGTCGATGCCGTGGCCTGGCTTCTTCAGCGCGACGCACGCGATCATGGCGTCGGCAAGTCGCTCATCGTCCGCGCCCTCCCGCATGAGGGTGCGCAAGTCTGACTCTTCATGCGCGAAGAGGCAGTTGCGGAACTGACCGTCCGCCGTCAGGCGCACTCGGTCGCAACGGTCGCAGAAAGCGCGGGTCACCGAGGCGATGACGCCCACCGTCGCGTCGGTGCCCTCGATCGTGAATGTCTCAGCGGGCGCTGCGCCGTCGTGGCCACGTGCGATGAGGGAGAACCGTGCGCTGACGGCTGCGAGGATCTCCTCCGCGGTCACCATCTCCTCCCGCCGCCAGGTGTGACCGCCGTCGAGCGGCATGTGCTCGATGAAACGCATCTGCAGTCCGCGTTCCACGGCGAAACTGACGAGATCTGCGATCTCATCATCATTGACGCCGCGCATGATGAGCGCGTTGAGCTTGATCGGCGCAAAGCCCACGGCTCGGGCGGCCTCGATGCCCGCCAGCGTGTCAGCCAGCCGGTCACGCCTCGTCAGTTCGATGAAGCGCGCCCGCTGGAGCGTGTCCACGGAGATGTTGACGCGGTTGAGCCCGGCATCCCTGAGCGGAGCGGCCAAGGAGGGCAACCGCAATGCGTTCGTCGTGAGCGACAGATCAAGCGGGCCCACGGGCGTCTCGATCTCGGCAAGCGCCGCGACCACATCAACCACGTCCGGCCGCAGCAATGGCTCACCGCCTGTGAGGCGCACCTCGCGCACCCCAAGGCCCACCGCAATGCGTGCAAGTCGGACGAGCTCATCCGTCGTGAGCAACGTCGATCCCGCGAGCCACGGCACTCCATCGGCTGGCATGCAGTACGTGCAACGCAGTGAGCAGCGGTCGGTCAGCGACAGTCGCAAGTCGCGGTGAACTCGGCCATATCGATCGACGAGCGCCCTCATGCGATGCCGACCCAGGTATGGGTGCCGTCCGCCAACAGCTCACGCTTCCACACCGGCAGCTCGGCCTTGACGCGCTCGACTGCCTCACGACACGCCTCAAAGGCTTCTGCGCGGTGGGCGGACGCTGCGGCCGCGACAATCGCCACCTCGCCGACAGCCAAGAGTCCTGTGCGGTGAGACAAGGCGATCACCACCTCATGTGCGGTCTCCACCTCCGTCACGATCTCATCCAAGACCGCGAGCGCATCGGGGTGGGCCGAGTACTCGAGGTGAGTGACCTCGCCCTCGACGCTCGGATCGTGATCGCGCACCACTCCGATGAAGGTGGCGACGGCGCCATGTGCGGGGTGAGCCACCGCCGCAATGTGCGCATCGACGGACAGGGGGGTGGCAGACAGCGAGACGAGCACAGGCATCAGTGATCCTCGCCGTCCAGCTGGGCGACGGCATGGGGCAGCACCGTCGTCAGCACTGTCGCGGCGGATCGTGCCGCACCGACTGATCCGGCGACGTTGACGACGAGGGCCGGGTGCTCGCCCGCGGTGACTCCCGCAAGGCCGCGTGACAGGACTGCGCCGGCCACGGCGTCGGCGTCAACCGCGCGCAGGCGCTCCGCAAGGCCCGGCACGTGCCGGTCGATGACACGGGCCGTGCCTTCCGGAGTGAGGTCCCGCGGTCCGACGCCGGTGCCGCCAGTGGTGATGACCACCCGTGCACCTTCGGCGATCGCCGCGCGGAGTACCCGTTCCACGTCGTCGGCGCCATCGGGAACCACTGAGCTGAGCACTGTCGCACCCATGTCTCGCATCGCGTCGGCGAGGATCGGGCCGGACGCGTCGGCGCGCTCACCGTTGGCCGTGCGGTCAGAGACCGTCACGACCGCCACGAGCACGCCGTTGAGACTGGGGGACATCTGCTCAGTGTAAGAATCGCGCGTTACGCGGTGATTGCCGTGTTTGCACGGGGGGTGATGTTGAGGCGCCAGGCGGTGTCGCGCTCGACGTACTCGATCGCGTACGTGTCCGGCCAGCGCTGTTCGATCTGCCCGAGCAGCGGCAGCGGGTCGTGCGGTGCCACCAGCTGGATGCCGCGCGGCGAACCCTCGATTGCGCCAAAGATCGCCGCATGGCGAATCTCGTGAGGGATATCAGAGGCGACGAGCACGGGCAGCTCGACTTCGCCGTGCTCACCGCACGTGCACGCGTGGTCGCCGGGCATTCCAAGGTTGGTTGACATGTCTCTCCAGGTGTTGTGAGGGATTCGGTCTAGTCGCGGCGTGAGGGTTCCCAGCCGCGACGCGGTGCGCGAGCACCAGTGGGGTGCCGATCGCGGGTGCGATAGACAACGTATGGACGCGCCACATACTGCAACGGTGCGGACAGCGCGTGGACGAGCCGCGTGAACGGCCACACGGCAAAGAGGACGAAGCCCGCGATGACGTGGAGCTGGAACACGACCGGGGCGGTCGCCATATGTTCTGGCTCCGGCTGGAACATGAGGATCGAGCGGAACCACACCGAGACGTCTTCGCGGTAGTTGTGGTCCACTCCGAGCAGGCCCGACGCCCACCACGACGCCGTGGTGCCGAGCACGATCGCGCCGCCGAGGAAGAGATACATCACCTTGTCGTTGACGGTGGTGCGGCTGAACACCGGCGGGGAGGTGCGCCGTCGGATCACGAGCATGACGAAGCCGATGACGGCGGCAGCGCCTGCAAAGAGGCTGAGCGGCAAGGTCAGCTGGTGGTAGCGGTGGTCGTCGATCCCTATCGCGGCCGTCCAGCTGTCCGGCACCATGAGGCCGAGCACATGCCCGAAGATCACCGCGATGATGCCGTAATGAAACAGCGGCGAAGCGATCCGCATGATGCGGGACTCGTACATCTGGCTTGACCGAGTGGTCCAACCGAAGCGGTCATAGCGGTAGCGCCACACGATGCCGGAGACCGCCACCGCGAGACACGCGTACGGCAAGGAGGTCCACACCAACAGCTCAGTCGTCGTCATCGCCGGCCGCCTATCGTCTCGAGGTTCACGGAGGTGGGGAAGGGGTCGAGGCCGACGCTTTCAACCGGCGGTCCCGAGCGGGCAAGTTCCGCCATGCGCTCGCGGATCTCAGGAGTGAGCGACGGCAAGGTGGCGAGCACCGCTTCCACCAGCAGCGCGTACGGCGACGTCGCGGCACGGAGGGCCTCTGCGAGCAGGCCGATGCCCACCCGGTTCTCCACGAGCAGCGCGTCACCCGAGAGCGCGTTGCCGATGGCGGAGAACTCGAGCACCACGCTGAGATGGTCTGGCAGCTCCTCATCGCCGATCTCGAATCCGGAGGCAAGGTAGGCCTGCTTGAAGCGCAGCATCGCGTAGCCCCGGTTGCGTGTGTCGCCGTCCGTCCAGAACGAGAGGTACGGCGCAGTGCGGCGGCGCATGTCGAACGTGTCGACGTAATGACGTTGCGCTTCCTCCCATCCCCACGCATCAAACTCACGGAGGAACTCACGCAGCTTCTCGCCGGGCGTTCCCGAGATCTCGGCGACCGCCGCCCGAATGTCAGGCAGCCGCTCACGCAAGGCAGCGTCGGGGTACCAAAGGAGCCAAGAGGCGGCCAGTCGCGCCGCAGCCGTCTGCTCATTCATTGCCGCGCACCCTGATCTTTGGCATTCCGAGCGGCACGCCCTTGCCATCCCAATGCGGCAGATTGACCGAATCGGACGTGACCGACGCGTATGGCCGGTTGTCGGCGAGTCCCTGCAATGCGTGGAAGCTGTCTGCCGACACGGTGGCGGGTCCACCGCCGCCTGGACCGCCCACCGCATCAAGAGCGCAAGCCAAGTCGTCGAGTTCCTTGGCGACCTCATTGTGGGCCGCCGGAATGACGTACCGGTCTTCGTACTTCGCGATAGCGAGCAGTCGGTACAGCGCCATCATGCTTTCCTCGCTGAGGCCCACAGCCGCAGGGATCTCCGGTTTGAGAGCCGCGCCAAGGTTGTGGTCGCGCATGTATGAGCGCATTGCGGCGAGGGTGTCGAGCGAGCGCAGCACGGGTGCGACGTCGCCGGCCGTGAACAGCTCCGCGAGGTATTCGATGGGGATGCGCAGCGCCCTCAGGGCGCCGAACAGGTTTCCGGCGTCCTCCGCATCGTGCCCCGTCTCTTTGAGCGCATCGGACACGGGAGACAGCGGCGGGATGTACCAGACCATCGGCATCGTCCGATACTCCGGGTGGAGCGGCAATGCGACCCGGTACACCTTTGCGAGCTGATAGACGGGTGACTTCTTTGCCGCCTCGATCCAGTCGTCTGCGATCCCGTCCCGACGAGCCGCGGCCTGCACCTGTGGATCGTGAGGATCGAGAATGAGGTCGAGCTGTGCCTCGTACAAGTCCTGCGGGTTCGGTGTCGCTGCCGCCTCTGTCACCTTGTCGGCGTCGTAAAGGAACAGGCCGAGGTAGCGCAGTCGGCCCACGCACGTCTCGGAACAGATGGTGGGCATGCCAGCCTCGATGCGGGGGTAGCACATCGTGCATTTCTCGGCTTTGCCAGTGTTGTGGTTGAAGTACACCTTCTTGTACGGGCACCCCGTCACGCACATGCGCCAGCCGCGGCACGCATCCTGATCGACGAGCACGATGCCATCCTCGGCGCGCTTGTACATCGCCCCCGATGGGCAAGCAGAGACGCATGACGGGTTGAGGCAGTGCTCGCAGATGCGCGGCAGGTAGAACATGAACGCCTGTTCGTATTCGAACTTGATGCGGTCCGTCACCTGGCTGTGAATCTTCTTGACAATCGGGTCTTCTGGCGCAGTCTCAGGCGCACCCGCGAGGTTGTCATCCCAGTTGGCCGACCATCTGATCGCCATGTCCTTGCCGGTGATCGCCGACTTCGGCCGTGCCACCGGGGAGGTGCGGCCCTGCGGTGCGCTCAGCAATGTGTCGTAGTCGTACGTCCACGGCTCGTAATAGTCCTCGACACCGGGGAGCTTCGGGTTGTTGAAGATCGTGGCAAGGCGCTTGAGGCGGCCTCCCTGGCGCAGCTTGAGCTTGCCGCGCTTGGTGAGCTCCCAACCGCCTTTCCACTTCTCTTGATCCTGGTACATCTTGGGGTAGCCGAGACCGGGGCGAGTCTCGACATTGTTGAACCACGCGTACTCGACGCCGTCGCGGTTGGTCCACGCCTGCTTGCACGTGACCGAGCACGTGTGGCACCCGATGCACTTGTCGAGGTTCATCACCATGCCGACTTGAGCCATCACCTTCATCAGTACGTCACCTCCTGCGAGCGGCGACGAATCACCGTGACTTCATCGCGTTGATTGCCGGTGGGGCCCAGGTAGTTGAAAGCGAAAGAGAGCTGGGCATAGCCGCCCACCACGTGGGTCGGCTTGATCATGAGGCGGGTGAGCGAATTGTGAATGCCGCCGCGTTGGCCTGACGTCTCCGCGATCGGCACATCCACCACGCGGTCCTTCGCGTGATACATGTACACGGTTCCGGCAGGCATCCGGTGACTCACCACCGCGCGCGCCACCACGACGCCGTTGCGGTTGTACGCCTCCACCCATTCGTTGTCCTTCACACCGATGGCGGCGGCGTCCTCCACGCTCATCCATAAGTCAGGACCGCCTCGCGACAGCGAGAGCATGTGCTGGTTGTCCTGGTAATTCGAGTGAATCGACCATTTGGAGTGGGGCGTGAGGTAGCGGACGGTCACTTCCCGACCACCGCCCCGCGTCTGGTCGCCGTAGAGGCGCTGCATGTTGATGGTGGGGCGGAAGGTCGGCAGGCACTCGCCCATCTCCGCCATCCAGTCATGGTCGAGGAAGAAGTGCTGGCGACCCGTGAGGGTGTGCCACGGCTTGAGTCTCTCCACGTTGATCGAAAAGGCGGTGTAGCGTCGGCCGCCGTGCTCCGAGCCGGACCATTCGGGGCTGGTGATGACCGGCACCGGCCGTGCTTGAGTGTCGGGGAACGTGATCTGCTTGCCCTCGTTGTCGAGCGCGAGGTCCGCGAGCCGCTGGCCTGTGCGCTGTTCAACGTTCCGGAAGCCCTCCACTGCCACCCGGCCGTTCGTGGTGCCTGACAAAGCGAGAATCGCTTCGCATGCATGCTGTGCGACCGCGAGCGAGGGGCGTCCTGCTGCGAATCCATGCGCAATCACCCCGTTGGTGCGCGCAAGGCGCTCCACCTCGGGCGTCACGTCGACCTTCACGCCCTTCGTGAGGGTGCCGAGCCGCTCCATGAGCGGACCGAGCGCGGACCATTGCGCACCCAGCTTCGTGTAGTCCCGTTCGACCAGCACCAGCTTGGGCGCGGTGCGGCCGGGAACGAAGTCGACGTCCCCCGTCTTCCAGTCTCTGACCGTGCCGTGGGGCACGGCCATGGCGTCGGGGGTGTCGTGCAAGAGAGGAACGGCGACCAGGTCGGTCACCTTCTCGACATGCCCCACCGTGAGTTCGGAGACCAGCTCCGCCAACTCGCGGAACGTGTCGTAGTCGCTCTTCGTCTCCCACGGCGGATTGATCGCCGGGGTGAAGGCGTGTACGAAGGGGTGCATGTCGGTGGACGAGAGGTCGTGCTTCTCGTACCACGTTGCGGCGGGCAGCACGATGTCGGAGAACAGCCCCGTTGACGTCATGCGGTAGTCGAGAGAGACGAGGAGGTCGAGCTTGCCCTCGGGAGCATCGTCGCGCCACACCACGTCTCGCGGACGCTCGCCCTCACCGCTTTCCCGCGCTGTCGCAGCGGAGTGCGTGCCCAACAGGTGGCGCAAGAAGAACTCATTGCCCTTTGCGGACGAGCCCAGCAGGTTTGCCCGCCATACGGTGAGGACGCGCGGCCAGTTCTCTGCGGCGTCGGGATCTTCCACGGCGAAGTTCACCTCGCCGGACGCAAGCCGTTCCTTCATGTACTCGCCCGGATCGCGCCCAGATGCGGTGATGCTTGCGCCAAGGTCGAGGCTCGAGCGGTCGAACGTGGGGTAGGAGGGCATCCAGCCGGACCGGGCCGATTGGGCGAGGACGTCGATGGATGTCATGCCGCGGAACGCGTCGCGCCCAAGCGGGGACGAGATGTCCTCGGGGCGCATCCCGTCGTAGCGCCATTGGTCGGTGTTGATGTAGAAGAAGCCGGTGCCGATCATCTGCCGCGGCGGGCGCACCCAGTCGAGCCCGAACGCGAGCTGCGCCCATCCGGTGACGGGGCGGCACTTCTCTTGTCCCACGTAGTGCGCCCAGCCGCCGCCGTTGACTCCCTGGCATCCGGTGAGAGTGATGAGCGACAAGAAGGTGCGGTAGATCGCGTCCGAGTGGAAGTAGTGGTTGGTGCCTGCGCCCAGAATGATCATCGACCGCCCGCCGGACTCTTCGGCATTGCGCGCGAACTCGCGGCCGATGCGGGCGGCCTGTTCTGCGGGGACGCCCGTGATCGTCTCTTGCCAGGCAGGCGTGTAGGGCTGCGGGTCGTCGTAGTCGGCCGGCCATTCGCCTGGCAATCCGTCGCGGCCGACGCCGTATTGGGCGAGCAGCAGGTCGAAGACTGTGGTGACGAGCACCTCTCCGTCTTGCGTGCTGAGCGACGCGGCGGGCACGCCTCGGCGCAGCGCGCCACCTCGCTCGTCTTCTTCCTGACCCACATCGAAGCGTGGCAAGAGCACTTCTGCCTTGCCGACGCCAGACGCGCCATGGAGCGACAGCGCCGGGTCGAGTCCCTCGAGGTCAAGATTCCACTTGCCTTCGCCTTCTTCGCCCCAGCGGAAGCCGAGAGAGCCGTTCGGGATGGCGGGCCGTCCCGTTGCGCTGTCGATGAGGACGGTCTTGAACTCGGCGTTCTCACTCGTGTCGCCGAGGTCCGCTGCGGTGACGAACTTCCCCGGAACGAATGCGCCGTCACGTTCCGTGAGGGTGATGAGGAAGGGCAGATCTGAGTAGCGCTTCACGTAGTCGATGAAGCGCGGGACGGTGCGATCGACGAAGAACTCTTTGAGCACCACGTGACCCATTGCCATTGCAAGGGCGCCATCTGTGCCCGGGTGCGGGTTGAGCCACTCATCCGCGAACTTCGTGTTGTCCGCGTAGTCGGGGGAGACGGTCACGACCTTCTGCCCGCGGTAGCGCGCCTCCGCCATGAAGTGCGCGTCCGGAGTGCGGGTGACCGGCACGTTCGCGCCCCACATGATGAGGTACGAGGCGTTGAACCAGTCTGCGGACTCGGGGACGTCGGTCTGATCGCCAAAGACCTGGGGCGATGCGACGGGCAGATCGCAGTACCAGTCATAGAACGACACCATCGACCCGCCCATCATCGAGATGAAGCGCGCTCCTGCGGCATGGGACGCCATCGACATCGCGGGGATGGGGGAGAAGCCGAAGACGCGGTCGGGGCCATGCTCCTTGACCGTGTGGACGTGCGCAGCGGCGATGATCTCCTTCGCCTCGGACCAACTTGCGCGCACCAGGCCGCCTTTGCCGCGGGCCTGCTGGTAGCGGCGTCGCGTCTCGGGGTCAGTCGTGACGGCACGCCATGCGTCCACCGGGTCAGGGTGAGTCTTCTTGGCTTCGCGGTAGGCGTCGAGCAGCACTCCCCGGACGTAGGGGTACTTCACACGCGTGGGCGAGTAGGTGTACCAGGAGAACGCCGCGCCACGCGGGCACCCGCGGGGCTCATACTCGGGCATCTCTGCGCCCGCTGAGGGGTAGTCGGTCTGCTGGGTCTCCCACGTGATGACGCCGTCTTTGACGTAGACCTTCCATGAGCATGATCCCGTGCAGTTGACACCGTGGGTCGAGCGCACGATCTTGTCATGGCTCCATCGGTCTCGGTAGAAGACGTCGGCGTCACGACCGCCTTCGAGGGTCACCGTGCGGAAGTCTGGTGACGTCTCTCCCTTGTGGAGGAAGCGCCCCGCTTTGACGAGCAGGTTGGATGCGGCGTCTGAAACCTGAGGCGAGGTCGGCATGGTCAGCTCTCCGTTGAGGTGATGCGGGTCGTGGGCCTGGCGACGAAGTCGGGTTGGGTGTCCGGCCTGTGAAGGCGAGCCCGACAGATTCCGGGGCGCACCCACACGTCAAAGCCGTCGAGCTCGACGGGCTGGCCAGTTTGATCGAGCGCACGCGAGACAAGCTCCGCGTGGACTGCACAGATCATGGGGTGCTCCGCAATGAGGCCGGCGTAGGGACAATCTGTCACCACGATCGTGTCACCGACCTCGTCAGAATGCGCGGCGAAGCCCACCTCTCGCAGGGAGATGACAGCTTCGGCAACCGCCTCGTCGAGGTCCCGCGCACGGCGCACGGGCGGCACGGTGGCGAGCCAGCGTCGGGCCGTCTCGCGAGCGACTTCGTCCACGTCGGCGCCGTGGAGCGCCGCTTCAAGCTGTTCCTCCAGCTGTGCGTACGCGTGAGCGGCGGCGTCAGAGGCCTGGTACCGGGTACGCGGCCGGCCGCGCCCTGACGGCGCGGTGCGCGCGCGGTCGACGAGGCCAGCTGCGGAGAGCACCTCGAGGTGGTGCCGGGTCGTGTTCGTGTGCAAGTCGACTGCGGTGGAGATCTCCTCGACGGTGAGGGGCTCCTCAGAGGAGCGAAGCGCGTCGAGGATCGCGCGGCGCGAACCTGCCAGCGGGGATGCATGACCGTTCGCATCGCGCTCGCCGAGCGCGAGAACGCGTTTGAGGGCATCCTCGATTGACAGAGCGTCTCCGACCACAGCACTTTCCTAGCACATTTTTTCTGACAAGTCTTTATTGACGATAGTTATTGACCGTAGTAAAAAATGTCACTAGCGTGACGAACGCGCACCCTCTGTCCCCGGGGTGCGCCAATGGAAGGAAACGGCATGACCAAGACGGCGGCACGGCGGGGCTGGCTCGAAACGTGGGACCCCGAGGAGGCGTGGGACAAGCGCCTTGCGTGGCGCACACTGTCGATCACGACCTTCAACCTCACGTTGTGCTTCATCGTGTGGTTCCTCGTGTCTGCGGTAGCGCCGCGTCTCAACGGCCTCGGCTTTGAGCTCAGCACCGGCCAGCTGTACTGGCTGACCGCGATGCCAGGCCTGGCAGGTGGACTGCTGCGACTTGTGTGGACCTTCTTGCCTCCCGTTCTCGGAACTCGCGCACTCGTCACCTACACGACCGGCCTGCTCCTCGTGCCGATTGTCGGGTGGGCGCTCGCGGTTCAGAACCCGCAGACGCCGTACTGGGCGCTCATGACGCTCAGCTTCCTCACCGGCATCGGCGGCGGTGCATTCTCGGGATTCATGGCGTCTACCTCGTACTTCTTCCCACGATCCAAAGCGGGCACTGCACTTGGCATTCAGGCAGGAGTCGGCAACTTCGGTGTCAGCCTCGTCCAGTTGCTCACCCCGTGGATCGTCAGCTTCATGCTGCTCGGCGGCGCATTCAGCGGCATCATCGGGCCGTCGCAGCATGTGGTGGAGCCCGGCACGGGGCGCACGTACGAGCTGTGGTATCAGAACGCCGCGTACGCGTGGTCGTCTCTCACCGTGGTGGGCGCAGTCCTCGCGTGGCTCTTCCTCAAGTCCGTGCCCGTGCGCGTGGCGCGCGTGCGCGATCAGTTCGACATCTTCTCCAACAAGCACACGTGGATCATGACGCTGCTCTACGTTGTGACCTTTGGCGCGTTCTCCGGCTTTGCCGCCGTCTTCGGCCTTCTCATCAAGGCCCGCTACGGAACCGAAGTCTTCGGAGACGCGGGCATCGATCCGGTGCGTTACGCGTTCCTCGGTGCGCTCGTCGGATCGGCGGCGCGCGTGTTCGCGGGCCCCATCGCAGATCGTCTCGGCGGAGGGCTTGTCACGCTCGTCTCTGCGCTCGGCATTGCGGCCTCATGCGCGTACACGGCGTTCCAGCTCACTCCCGAATCGGCGGATGAGTTCCCGAAGTTCCTCTTCGGAATGCTCGCGATCTTCCTCTTCACGGGGGTGGGCAACGCATCGACCTTCAAGCAGATGCCCAGCATCTTCGAGCGTCGTCAGTCTGGAGGCGTCATCGGCTTCACCGCGTCGATCGCAGCCTTCGGGCCGTTCTTCTTCAGCGTGATCCTTGCCTCTGTCGACCCTGTTGCGCTCTACGTGTGGTGGGTTGTGCTCTCGGTGATCGGCGCGTGGCTCGCGTGGTGGTACTACGCACGAAAGGGCGCTGAGAAGCCCAGCTGACGGACTAGAGCCGGTACGCACGCACGCCATGCGGGATGCCGAACGCGAGGGCGCTTTCCGACATCAGCGCCTGCGCGCGTTCTGGGTCGACGTCAGCGGCGAGCTGACCGCCGTAGTAGCGGACGGTGTCGGTGCGCGGTTCGATACCGGTCACGGGCTGCACACGCCATGAGCAGGAGGCATCGCGAGGCTCCTGCACGGCTTGAACGCGGACCTCGGCAGGCCTGGGCGCAATAGCGCCCTGCTGTCCGATGCCGAGATCGCCAGAGACGGGGATCGGCTCGCCGTCGGCTGGCATGAGGCCGCCGCTGGTCATCGCGCCCGTGACAAGGAGGCGCCCCGCCATGCGCGCAGAGAACGGAGTGCGGGGGTGAGTGAAGACGTCGCCGGGGGTTCCTGACTCGACGACTCGGCCCTCCTCGAGCACAGCGACCTGATCGCCGAGGAGGACGGCATCGGCGGCGTCGTGCGTGGTGAGGACCATCGTTGTCGTCGAGCGGAGCGAGGCGACGAGTGCGCGAATGCCTGCGGTGACATCCACGTCGAGGCCCGCGAACGGTTCGTCGAGAAGGATCACATGTGGCTCAAGCGCGAGAGCGCGGGCGATAGCGGCCCGCCTCATCTCGCCGCCGGAGAGCTCATGCGGCCTTCTCATGGTCAAGTGAGCTGCGCCAAGACGTTCCAAGACGTCCGACGCTTTCGCACGGGCGTTCTCGCGCCGCACCCCCCGCGCCCGTGGCCCGAACGCCACATTGTCGAGCACGCTCAGGTGAGGCAGGAGCGCGCCGTCTTGGGGCACGAGCGCCACGCGGGCAGACCTCTCACGCCCGTGAGCGCGACAGGGGCGCCCCTCGACCTCGATCTCCCCTGCATCGAGTGGGACGACGCCGGCCACGGCTTCGACCACTGTGCTCTTGCCAGAGCCGTTTGGGCCCACCAGCACGAGCGAGTCGCCGCTTGTCACCTCGATCCTCGCGTTGACGTCGCGGGCACGCACCTCAACGTGAGCGACAAGACTCATCGCCGCGTCCCCTTCATGGGTCCAAGCGCAACAGCGACGATCGTGACGGCGACGACGAGCAGAACGAGTCCCAACGCGACTGCGGCTTGGGGGTCGGACTCGCGCGCCAAGTAGATCAGGAGCGGTGCCGTACGGGTGACGCCCTCAGCGCTTCCCGCAAACGTCAAGGTCGCGCCGAACTCCCCAAGCGCACGTGCGAACGCCAGGACCGCACCCGTTGCGATCGCCGGTGTGATCGCAGGCAAGGTCACATCTCGCAGCACTCGCCAGCGTGAAGCGCCAAAGGATGTTGCGATTCGCTCAGCGCGATCGCCGCGTGACGCGGCTGCGGCCTCGACCGCCGCGACCATGAACGGCAACGCGACGAAGGTCTGCGCAATGATGACGGCCGCCGTGGTGAAGGAAAGAGTGACGCCACCAGCCTCGAGAACCCTCCCAAGAAGTCCGCGGCGGCCGAGGGCGTAGAGCAAGCCAAGGCCGCTCACCACAGGGGGCAACACGAGGGGTGCGAGCAGGACCGCGCGGGTGATCTGTCGAGTTGCGCCACGCAAGCGGGTCAACGCAAGCCCCAATGGGACGCCCAGCACCACGCACGCGGCGGCGGCGCACACAGATGTGCGAAGCGACAGCCACATCGCTTCGCCGACAGCAGGCGACGAGACGTGCGCAGCAAGTGCTGACCACTCCATCCGCGATACCAAGCCGGCAATGGGAACCACTGCGAACAACGCCGCCGCTGTCGCGATCACCAGGACAGATCGCGGCAGCGGCACAGCGGATTGCTCTCTCATGGCAAGCCGAATCCGGCGTCGGCGAGCGTCGCCCGGCCCACGTTGCTCAGCACGAAGTCGACAAATCTCTGGCCAGCGTCCGCGGCATCTCCAGTTGCCATGACTGCGATCGGATATGGCGTGGGAGGAATGGAAACGTCGCCAAGACGCACCTCCTCGACCCCCGCCGCCCTGGCGATGTCGGTCACGTACACAAGCCCGGCGTCGGCCTCCCCCGAGGCGACCTTGCCGAGCACGTCGGTGACATTTGACTCCTCCGACGCCGCGGTGATGGCAACGCCATAGGCCTCCTGGACTCGCGCCGCCGCAGCGCCGCAAGGCACGCTCGGCGCGCACGTGACGACCCGCAAGCCGGGGAGGCCGAGCGACGCCGCCCCGGCCACTCCAGCGCTGTTGCCTCTCGGCACCGCAATGGTGAGGTGGTTCGTGGCAAAGATCGTGCTGCTGCCCGCCATGTCCGCCGTGACGCGGCTCATCGTCTCTTCATCAGCGGCGGCGAACACATCTGCAGGGGCGCCTTCGCCGATATGGGTGGCGAGCTCCGATGAGCCCGCAAAGGTCAACGTGACGTCGAGTTCTGGATTCGCCGCCTCAAAAGCGACGGCGAGCTGTGTGAACACGCCTGAGAGCGAGGCGGCGGCGTAGACGTCGACGACGACGCGGGACTCGGAGCTGGGGGCGTCGAGGCCTGCGTCGGCATCGTAAGTGCAGGCGGTGACGAGGACGGCGATGGCGGCGACGAGTGCCGCACGGACAGGGGTCACCACGTTCCCTCGGCGGGAGCCGCTTCGACGATGACGGCCGTCGATTTCACGACCGCAGTGGTGACGGAGCCGACGGCGAGGCCCAAGTCCTCGACGGCCTCGGTGCTCATGAGGGAGACCACGCGGAACGGACCGCATTGCATATCGACCTGCGACATGACGGCGTCTTTCTTGATCGCGGTGACGATCCCCGGAAAGCGATTGCGGGCCGAGCGCTGCACCGCCGTTGCGTCGCGCGGGGCGGGAGTCTGCGATGCGAAACGTGCCACGACCTCGCCAGGGATCACCATGCGCCCGGCATCGTCTGTGCCCGCCTCGATGCCTTCGGCTTTGAGCCAGCGTCGGAACGTGTCGTCGCTTACTCCGGTCAGGGCGGCAGCCTCAGAGATTCGCAGATGCGGCATGCATGGCAGTTTATTGCCGCACGTGCGGCGCGATCAAGCGAATGGGGTGCGGCTAGCGACGGTCGTCGTCGCCCTCGATCACGTCATTGAGCTCGTCGTAGAGCATCGCGTGCACGGACTCCACCTGGGGGATGTCGTCGAACTCGAGCGGCTCGTCGGAGGCGGACTCGATGATGAGCGTGCCGGTGCGGAAGATGCGGTCCCAGAACGCATGGCGGAACTGCACGGAGTTGATGCGGGCAAGTGGGATGTCGATGCCCGACGTGTTGAACACCCCTGTGCGGTAGATGACGCGGCGATCGGTGATCGCGAAATGCGTCGTGATCCAGCGAACGATCGGCGCGATGACAAACCAGACGACGACGGCGAGCCACAGCACGCCGAAGGTGATGGAGAACACCGACTTCCATGGCGACGAAAGGTCCCATGCCCACCAGAACACACCGATCGCGGCGACACCTGTGGCCACGACTCCCAACAGGATTCCGCCGATGACGGTCTTCCAGTGGGGGTGGCGGTGAAGGAGCAGCTGCTCGTCCGGCGCGAGGCGGCGCGTAAAGGTACTCATGGTTCGGAACTTAGCAGTCACGACGGCGAGGGGAAAGGGGCCGTCAAGCGGTGCCCACTAGTCTCGTGGCATGCCGACGCTGTCGACGGCTCTGAGCCGCCTCTCACGTTTCACTCCGCTCATTGCCATGGCGGCGGCAGCTGCGGTGTACGTGGCGGTGACGTGGAACAGCAAGGCGCCGGTGTTCTACAACGACGAGATGGGCACGCTCGGCAGCGCGCAGCTGTTCGCCAACCCCACCACCACGTGGTTGCTGACAGGTGCCTCATACATGCCGGGCTTTGCGATCCTCGTGACGCCCCTGTGGTGGATCACCTCGGACCCCCTCATCGTCTACCGCCTGGCAATCACGCTCGGGGCGCTCATCTCCGTCGCCACGATGGTGCCGCTTGCCTCGATCGCGCGGCGATTTGGAGCGGCTTCCGGGGCCTCGTGGTGGCTCGCCGCAATCGTCATGGTGGCACCTGCAAGGGCTCTCAATGCTGATTACGTATGGTCAGAACAGCTGCTGTTCTTCCTCATCGTGTGGTGCCTCGAACTGCTGTTCAGCATCGAATCGCGCGGTCCACGCGCCGCACTCGTCCTGGGACTTGCCGCTGGCGCCACGTTCTCCACGCACGGAAGGGCGTTGCCGTTCATGCTGCTGGTGGTGGCCGGTGGGATCTGGCTCAAACGCAAGTCGCTGGTGTCCGCGCTCGCACTCGTGGCGGGCGCCGCAATCAGCGCGGGGATCGGATACGCGCTGTTCTCTTACGCGCAGTCGCACATGTACGTTGCGAGCGAGCGGGTGGGCTCCACGCTCGATGACATCGCCAATGTCACGCCTGCCAACTACCTTGTGACAGTCTCCGCGCAGATGTGGTACCAGATCGCGGCGTGGGCGGGCATGACGCTCGTGGGAGCTGTGGTGGCGTGGCGCGCTGCGAGGCGCGAGAGGTGGCGCGGCGTGAACACCGTGGTGGTGGGTATCTGTTCGATGATGG
Source organism: uncultured Demequinaceae bacterium (assembly GCA_964600005.1). Classification (GTDB taxonomy): domain Bacteria; phylum Actinomycetota; class Actinomycetes; order Actinomycetales; family Demequinaceae; genus Demequina. Next base: position 2,763 of record CAZRHL010000008.1, on the reverse strand, counting down.
CGCTCGCGGCGCCCGTGCTGGTGGCTGGTTCCTCGGGACTTGCCGCGCGTCTCGATGCACACTTCTACGGCCGCTACCTCGACCCCTTCGTGGCCGCACTCGCGGTGGTGGGCCTCGCTCGCCTCATTGAGCCTGTGCGAGCACGCTGGCTAGGCGCGCTCACAGCGGCCGCGCTTGGCTCTGCTGCACTCTTCTTGGCGGTGGTCACTCCCGGAATTCCTGCCGGGTTGGGGATGACTCCCATCCACGTTGCCGGAGTCGCGTACCTCCTGCACCCCGAGTACGCGGTCACCGGAGATGCCGAAAACTGGCCACTCGTGGCATTCATCGCCGTCGCTGCCACCGTCGCTGTCGCGATTGCGGCATTGCGCCGCTACATGGCAGCGCTCACCGCCGGAATCTTTCTGGCCGCCATCACGGTGTGGACGGACCTGCGCATCTTTGACCACTACGAGGCGCCGCAGCGCGCTGAGCCGGCAATCATCAAAGCCATCGACCCCATCGTCCCGTCGGTGGACCTGTATGCCGAATACACAAATCGCTACACGTTGAGCCAGGGAAACCGTTTCACGTTCTGGACCGCGCCCCGGGCCTACATCTATATGGACGTCACCAAGGACACGTCCGAGGTGCAGATGTTTGTGTCCGGGATCGACTCTGAGTTCGCGATGACGGCTGGCGCGCTGCCGTTCACGCCGTCGCTTGTCGGCGACTACGTCGTGTGGATCATGCCTGGTCCACTTCAGGATGCGCTCGCGGAACGCGACCTTCTGGGACCAGTGCCTGTCAGCGCGCCATAGCGATTCTGATGCAAGACGTGCGGGTGCTTGCGACGCACCAGGGACCGCCACGCGAGGATCGAGCCACCGTGACGGCGCTTCGAGGCTCGTGAGTCCCCAGCGTCGGCCAGGCTCAGCCCCGCCGATAGAATCGAATGGTGACCACGCCTGCTGAGACTTTGGACGACGCCCGCTACAACTTCCGCGCCATCGAAGAGCGGTGGCTGCCGGTGTGGAACGAGCGTCAGCCTTTCCGCTCTGGCAATGAGGGCGATGAGCGCCCCACCAAGTACGTGCTCGACATGTTCCCGTACCCCTCGGGTGACCTGCACATGGGTCACGCAGAGGCATACGCCCTTGGTGATGTCATTGCGCGGTACTGGGTGCTGCGCGGCTTCAACGTCCTTCACCCCATCGGTTGGGACTCGTTCGGCCTGCCCGCCGAGAACGCGGCGATCAAGCGCGGCGTCGACCCCGCCGGCTGGACCGAAGACAACATCGCGCAGCAGCGCGCCTCGATGGAGCGCTACGCATGCTCTTTCGACTGGGACCGCGTGCTGATGACGCACCGCCCCGAGTACTACCGCTGGAACCAGTGGATATTCACGCGCCTGTATGAACGTGGTCTCGCTTACCGCAAGCCCAGCCAGGTGAACTGGTGCCCCAACGACCAGACAGTGCTCGCCAATGAGCAGGTCGTCGGCGGCTTGTGCGAACGCTGCGACACCCCTGTCACCAAGAAGAAGCTCACCCAGTGGTACTTCAAGGTGACCGAGTACGCGGACGAACTGCTCGACGAGCTCGAGACCCTGCGCGGTTCGTGGCCTGACAAGGTCATCGCGATGCAGCGCAACTGGATCGGCCGTTCGCGCGGCGCGGACGTCACCTTCGAGATCGAGGGCCGCGATGAGCCGATCGAGATCTACACGACGCGCCCTGACACCCTCTATGGCGCCACCTTCATGGTGGTCGCGGCGGACTCCGATCTCGCCGCCGAGCTGGCTCAAGGCGCCGACGCTCAAACCCAGCAAGACTTCGCGGCTTACCTGGAGAAGGTGAAGGGCGCAAGCGAGATCGACCGCCTCAGCACCGAGCGTCCCAAGACGGGCGTCTTCCTCCAGCGCTACGGCATCAACCCGGTCAACGGCGAGCGCCTGCCGATCTGGGCGTCGGACTATGTGCTTGCCGACTACGGCCACGGCGTCATCATGGCTGTGCCCGCGCACGACCAGCGTGACCTTGACTTCGCGCGTGCGATGGACCTGCCCGTGCGCACCGTGCTCGATTGCCGGGGTGAGGATGGCGAGCCGCTGCCCGACCCGGCTGAGTCCGGTGTCGCCACCACCGGCGACGGCACGCTGATCAACTCAGGGACCCTCGACGGGCTCGACAAGGATCGTGCAATCGCCGCCGTTGTCGAGCAGCTCGAGGCCGAAGGCCGAGGCAAGTCCGCCGTCAACTACCGCCTGCGCGACTGGCTCATCTCGCGCCAGCGCTATTGGGGCACGCCCATCCCGATCATCCACTGCGAGTCGTGCGGTGAGGTGCCGGTTCCGGATGACCAGCTGCCGGTGCGTCTTCCCAGCTCGGACGGTCTCGACCTCAAGCCCAAGGGCCAGTCACCGCTCGCCGCGGCGACCGAATGGGTCAACGTCGACTGTCCGACGTGTGGGGCTGCCGCAAAGCGTGACACCGACACGATGGACACCTTTGTCGATTCGTCCTGGTACTTCTTGCGCTACCTCTCGGTCAACAAGATCGATGGCCCCTTCGATGTGGCTGAGGTCAACAGGTGGGCACCGATCGACCAGTACGTGGGCGGTGTCACTCACGCGATCCTCCACCTCCTGTACTCGCGCTTCTTCACGAAGGCGCTGCGGGACATGGGCATGGTGAACTTCTCGGAGCCCTTCAGCGCGATGCTCAACCTGGGCATGTTGCAGATGAACGGCTCCGCGTTGTCGAAGTCGCGTGGCAACCTTGT